>NZ_JAAGNI010000352.1 GCF_010550605.1 Streptomyces sp. SID9727 | reverse complement strand
GACCAGCGGCCCGCCTGCGGCGACCCCGCGTCGGCCGGCTTCCCCATCGACACCCGCATCCACGGCGGGCCCGACACCTACGCGTCCGGCGGCGGCTACGGCACCTGGTTCCTGGACCTGACGAACACGACGACCGAGTCCTGCCGGGCGATCCACCCCGTGCTCGTCCTCACCGACGAGGAGCGGGCGCTGACCTCGGACCAGATCCAGCTCCAGTTCTCGGAGCGCGCCCGCCCCGGGGTCGAGCACCGCGTGACCTGGGAGACGACCGACCGGGACGAGCACATCGGGGTCTTCGGCGGCGAGGGCGGCGACGCCTTCCCCGGGTTCACCGTGCCCGCCGGACGCACCGTCACCGTCCAGGTCCGGCTGGGCTTCACCTCCGACACGAGCCCCGGCCGGATCACCGCGAACGCCGCGGTCGTCCAGCGGCGGGGCGGCGGGAGCGGCACGGGCGGCGACGGGGAGTGGGTCGGCGAGTCCGAGGACTACCCGTTCTCCGTGGTCGAGCCCGACGAGGACGGCACCCGCACCGGTGAGACGGACGGCGACCGCGAGAGCGCGGACGGGACGGGCCGGGAGCACGTGGGCGGCACCGGCGAGGACGAGGAAGAAGAGGGGAGCGGCACGGTGAGGGGCAAGGGCGACGAGGGGGGCGCGGACCCCGGCAGGACCGGCACCACCCGGCGGCCCGTCCCGCCCGGAACCGACCCGGCGGGGGTCCCGCAGCTCGCCAGTACCGGCATCTCCGTCCCCGTACCCCTGCCCGCGCTCACCGTGTCCGGATTCCTGATCGGCGGCGGCGCGATGGTGCTCGCGACCCGCCGGACCCGCCGTACCGGCCGCTGATCACCAGGCGGTCAGCCAGTACCTCCAGGTCGAACAGTCGGCCTAAACTCTGGGGCGTCGGCGCTGCACAACGCGGTGCCGCCGGCGTCCCCGCACCTGGCGTACGGCAACTGGAGTCCCACATGGCAGAGCGCAAGCCGATCTCGTCCTGGCTGACCGACATGGACGGGGTCCTCATCCACGAGGGCACCCCGATCCCCGGCGCCGACGCCTTCATCAAGCGGCTGCGTGACTCGGGGCTGCCCTTCCTGGTCCTGACCAACAACTCGATCTACACCGCCCGCGACCTGCACGCCCGGCTGAAGCGCATGGGCCTGGACGTGCCCGTGGAGAACATCTGGACCTCCGCCCTCGCCACCGCCCAGTTCCTGGACGACCAGCGCCCCGGCGGCACGGCGTACGTCATCGGCGAGGCCGGGCTCACCACGGCGCTGCACGACATCGGATACGTGCTCACCGACCACGACCCCGACTACGTGGTGCTCGGCGAGACGCGTACGTACTCCTTCGAGGCGCTCACCAAGGCGATCCGGCTGATCAACGCCGGGGCCCGGTTCATCTGCACCAACCCGGACGAGACCGGCCCGTCCGCCGAGGGCCCGCTGCCCGCGACCGGCTCCGTCGCCGCCCTGATCACCAAGGCGACCGGCAAGGCCCCGTACTTCGCGGGCAAGCCGAACCCGCTGATGATGCGCACCGGGCTCAACGCGATCGGCGCGCACTCCGAGTCCAGCGCCATGATCGGCGACCGGATGGACACCGACGTGCTGGCCGGACTGGAGGCGGGCATGCAGACGTTCCTGGTGCTCACCGGGCTGACCACGGTCGCGGACATCGACAAGTACCCGTTCCGGCCGTCCACGGTCGTGGACTCCATCGCGGACCTGGTCGACCTGGTCGACCTGGGCTGACACCGGGCGGGGCGGGCCCCTTGCGCGCCCGCCCCACTCCACCGGCCCAGTGCCCCCGCGCTGCGGATGCGGTACGCGGCCGCAGGAGTGAACCTTCCTTCAGGAGGTTCACGATGCGTTCCATACCACTCACGTTCTGTGCCGCCGCACTGGCCGCGGCGACCCTGGTGCCGATCCCCTCGGCGCTGGCCGAGACCGGCTCCGGCCACGAGGACTCCCGGCCCCGCGCCGCCCTGTCGGTCTCGCCCTCGTCCGTCGCCCCGGGCGGCGAGGTCGAGCTGGAGCTGACCGGCTGCAAGGCCAAGGAGGCCAAGGGGAACTCTGACGCCTTCGTCTCCGAGGCGCGGTTCTCGTCCGGCGGCGACCGCACGCTCTACGCCGAGGCCCGCGTCCGGGCGGACGCGGAGCCCGGCGACTACGACGTCCAGGCGGTCTGCGACAAGCACACCCGGGTGACCGCCACCCTCACCGTCGTGCACCGCGAGCGGCCCGTGCCCGTCGCGCCGGTCCACGCGGGCGGCGGCGGCACCGCCGTGCTCGCGAGCGAGGCCGCCGAGCAGGACGGCCCCGGCACCGCCCACGAGGTGATCGGCCTCGGACTGGCCGCCGTCGCGGCCGTCGCCGTC
>NZ_JAAGNI010000339.1 GCF_010550605.1 Streptomyces sp. SID9727 | reverse complement strand
CCGCGCGGCTCGGGTCCGTCGCCGACCTGGTCGCCGGGTCCGGGGGAGCGGCGAGGGCGGGCGGGGCCCCGGCGGCGAGCAGCCCGCCGAGCACGGCCAGGGCGACGGCCGTCGCCCGCGTCCTCCCACTGAGCCGCATGCCTGACTCCCCCCTCGCCCTACCAGTGGGTACCGAGCCCACCACCCCGCGCGCGAGGGTGTCAATGCGCGAGGTGTTCGGTACGGAGATGCCCTGATGTGACCGGTGTGATGAACGGGGCGCGTGGGGCGGGGCTCTACGCGAAAGACAGCGCCGAATGGCCGAAAAAGGCGAACGTCTTGCGGGCAACGGGCTCCGCGGGAACGGAATGTGACCCGGAGCACGTTGAACTCGTTGTTGTCACGCCTACGTCTGCGGCGGCGCCCGCTGGGTAGGCCGTCACTGTCCTGTTCTCCACGGCCAGGAGGCCACCATGCCCGCCATCGCGCAGCGCCCGCTCTCCGCCCTCCCCAAACAGGCATCCGGACCCGCCCCGCTGATCAGCGCCTGCCCCGCCACCCTGCCCGGCCCGCTCACGAGCGAACCGCCGCTCGCCGACGCCATACCCCTGACCAGCGAGCCCCCGCTCGCCGAGGCCACCCCCCTGACCAGCGAGCCGCCGCTCGCCGTCCTCGCCCCGCTGACCAGCGAACCGGCCGCGTCCGGCTGCGCATGGGGCACGGAGTCCCCAGGAGTCTGAATGGGCTTGTCCCGGCTCGCCGCACTGCACGGCGTCGCCACCTCCTTCTCCCCGTCCGCCGGTGTCACCGAGCCCGTCCCCGAGACCACGGTCGCCGCCGTGCTCGGCGCGCTCGGCGTCGACGCCACGACGCCCGAAGCGGTACGCGACGCCCTCGCCGCCGCCGAGTCGGCCGCCCGCACCCGGCTCCTCCCGGAGACGCTGGTGGTGTGGTCCGGCGAACCGCTGCCGCCCGCGCTGACCGGGCTGCCGCCCGGCACGGAGCTGGCCGTCCGGCTGGAGGAGAGCGACGAGCGGGCGGAACCGGCCAGGATGCGGGTGCCCGCCGGGGAGCCGGAGCCCCCCGGGCCCGCCCCGGCGGGAACACCTCCGGCCGATCCGGGAAGCGCCCCCCGCTGGTGGGCCGAGCCCCCGCTCGGCGTGCACCGGCTCACCGCCCACGCGCCGGACCGCGAACCCCAGGACTGCACGCTCGTCGTCGCCCCGGCCCGGGCCCCGCAGCCGCCCGCCCGTACCCACGGCTTCCTCGTCCAGCTCTACTCCCTGCTCTCCGCCCGCTCCTGGGGCATGGGCGACCTCGGTGACCTCGCCGACCTCGCCTCCTGGTCCGGCCGCCGGCTCGGCGCCGGCTTCGTCCAGGTCAACCCGCTGCACGCGGCGGTGCCCGGCGACCCCACCGACCCCTCGCCCTACCGCCCGTCGTCCCGGCGCTTCCCCGACCCGGTGCACCTGCGCGTCGAGTCCGTCCCGGAGTACGGGCACGTGCCCGACCCGGCCGCGCTCGACACGCTGCGCCGCAAGGGCGCCGAGCTGCGGGAAGCCGTCCTGGACAAGGGCGCCCTCATCGACCGGGACGCCGTGTGGGCCCTCAAGCGGCAGGCGCTCGACCTGATCCTCGCGGTCCCCCTCACCCCCGGGCGGCACGCCGAGTACTGCGACTTCCTCGCCGCCCAGGGGCGTGCCCTGGAGGACCACGCGCTGTGGTGCGCCCTCGCCGAGGCGCACGGCCCCGACTGGCACGGCTGGCCGGAAGCGCTGCGCGACCCCCGCTCCGACACCACCGCCCGCGCCCGCGCCGAGCTGCTGGACCGGGTCGACCACCACTGCCGGCTCGCCTGGCTGACCGACACCCAGCTCGCCGACGCCCAACGGGCCGCCCGGGAAGCCGGGATGGCCGTCGGCGTCGTCCACGACCTCGCGGTCGGTGTGCACCCCGGCGGCGCCGACACCTGGGCCCAGCAGGACGCCTTCGCCCACGGCATGTCCGTCGGCGCGCCCCCGGACGCGTTCAACGCGCGCGGCCAGGACTGGGGGCTGCCGCCCTGGCGCCCCGACGCCCTCGCCGCCTCCGGCTACGCCCCGTACCGCGGCCTCCTGCGCGGCGCCCTCGCCCACGCGGGCGCCCTGCGCATCGACCACGTGATGGGCCTGTTCCGGCTCTGGTGGGTGCCCGAGGGCCGCCCGCCCACCGAGGGCACCTACGTCGCGCACGACGCGGAGGCGATGCTCGCCGTCCTCGTCCTGGAGGCGCACCGGGCCGGCACCGTCGTCGTCGGCGAGGACCTGGGGACGGTGGAGCCAGGCGTCCGCGAGGCGCTGGCCCGGCGCGGCGTCCTCGGCACCTCGGTGCTCTGGTTCGAGCGCGACTGGGCGGGCGACGGGCGCCCCCTGGCCCCCGAGCGGTGGCGCCGGGACTGCCTGGCCACCGCGACCACCCACGACCTGCCCTCCACCGCGGCCCGGCTGACCGGCGACCATGTGACGCTGCGCCACCGCCTCGGCCTGCTCACCCGCCCCCTGGACGAGGAGCTGAGGGAGGACGGCGCGGAGACCGCCGAGTGGCTGGCCCTGCTCACACGGCTCGGGATGCTCCCCGAGGGCGGTGTGCTCGCAGAGGGCGGCGCCGACGAGGAGGCGGCCGTCCGGGCCGTCCACCGCTTCCTGCTGCGCACGCCCGCCCGGATGACCGGGATCTGGCTGCCCGACACCGTCGGCGACCGCCGCCCGCAGAACCTCCCGGGCACCTGGGACGAGTACCCCAACTGGCGGCTGCCGATCGCCGGCGCGGAGGGCGTCCCGGTCACGCTGGAGCAACTGGCCGCCTCGCCCCGGCTGCACCGCCTGATGGACGTCCTGCGCGACCCGCGGGAGGCCGGGGAGGCCCGCGTGCCGTGAACGGGACCCCGTACGGCACCCCCGGGCGCGCGGCCCGCGCGGGCGTTCGCTACGTTTGCACCGTGGACAAGAAGAACGCTATGCGCGCCGGCGCCGTCGCCGCCGGAACGACGCTGATGATGCTGCTGATGTCGTCCCCCGCGCTCGCGCTCACCCGCGACGACGGCGACGACCCGGGTACCGGCCTGAGCGTGATCGACACGCTCGGCCTGTTCGTCCTGGCGCCCCTCGTCCTGTTCGGGGTCATCGCGGGCCTGGTCATGGTGCTCGACAAGTCCAAGAAGCAGGTCTGACCCACCTGCCCGGCGACCGGGGCGACGCCCCGGTCCCGCCCCGCACGCCACGGGTGCGCCGCACGGTGACCATCACCGCGCGGCGCACACGCGTGTCCGGGCCCGGGCGCGGCGGTAGGTTGCGCCCATGACCGAGTGGGACGTCAAGAAGCTCCGCATCCTGCGCACCCTGCGCGACCGGGGCACGGTCACGGCGACCGCCGACGCCCTGCTGATGACCCCCTCGGCGGTCTCGCAGCAGCTCTCCAACCTGGCCCGGCAGCTCGGCGTACCGCTTCTGGAGGCCCAGGGCCGGCGCGTCCGCCTCACCGACGCCGCCCATCTCGTCCTGCGCCACGCCGAGGCGGTCTTCGCCCAACTGGAGCGCGCCGACGCCGAGCTGACCGGCTATCTGCGCGGCGAGGCGGGCGAGGTCCGGGTCGCCGCGTTCGCCACCGCCGTGCCCGCCCTCGTCGTCCCGGCCGTGCAGCGGCTGCGCGCCGACGCCCGCCCCGGCCCCGACGTCCGGGTGCGCGAGGCGGAGGCCGCCCAGGCGTACGAACTGCTCGCCGCCGCCGAGGTCGACCTCGCGCTGTCGCTGGCCGCCGACGCCCCGACGGCCCGCGACCCGCGGTTCACCGTCCTGCCGCTGCTCGCCGACCCGCTCGACGTGGCCCTGCCGGCCGGCCACCGCCTCGCGGACGCGCCCGGGCTGCGCCTGGCCGACCTGTCCGCCGAGCCCTGGATCTATGGCGGCTCGGGCCCCTGGTCGGAGATCACCGTCTCGGCGTGCCGGGCGGCGGGCTTCGTACCCGAGCGGGCGCACAGCGCGTCCGGCTGGACGGCGATCCTCGCGATGGTCGCCGCCGGCCTCGGGATCGCCCTGGTCCCGCGCATGGCCTCGGCGGAACGGCACGGCCGGGAGGGCGTGGTGATGCGGGTCCTCGACGCGGACCGGCCCCGCCGCCACGTCGTGGCCGCCGTCCGGCGCGGGGGAGAGGAGGCCCCGGCGGTGGCCCGAGTCCTCGCGGCGCTGCGCGAGACGGCGGAACCGTACGGGGACGGCGCGACCGTTCAGCTCGGCTGAACAATCCGTGCGGAAACTTTCGATGGACCTACCGGCTTCCGGCGTACGACAGTGAACGCATGACCACCGAACAGGACGAGATCCGGCACGACGACCCCCACGCCAACGACGCGGCCCCGTACGGCGGTGGTGACCCCTACGCCGACTACCGCACCGCCGACCTCCCCTTCACCGACCTCGTGGACCTCGCCGACCGGCGGCTCGGCGCGGGCGTGATCGCAGCCAACGACGAGTTCTTCGCCCAGCGCGAGAACCTGCTCCTCCGGGAGCGCGCGGTCTTCGACCCCGAGCACTTCGGCCACAAGGGCAAGATCATGGACGGCTGGGAGACCCGCCGCCGGCGCGGCGCGGACGCCGAGCACCCCTTCCCGGCCCCCGACGAGCACGACTGGGCGCTGATCCGGCTCGGCGCCCCCGGCGTCATCCGCGGCATCGTCGTGGACACCGCACACTTCCGCGGCAACTACCCGCAGCGCGTCTCCGTCCAGGCCGCCTGCGTCGAGGGCGCGCCCGGCCCGGAGGAACTGCTCGCCGACGACGTGAAGTGGGAGGAGATCGTCCCCCCGACCCCCGTGCGCGGCCACGCCGCCAACGGCTTCGAGATCACCGGCGGACGCCGCTGGACCCACATCCGCCTCTGCCAGCACCCCGACGGCGGCATCGCCCGGCTCCGCGTGCACGGCGAGGTGGTCCCCGACCCGTCCTGGCTGGCCACGCTCGGCACCTTCGACCTGCTCTCGGTCCTGAACGGCGGCAGTTACGAGGACGCCTCGGACCGGTTCTACTCCTCGCCGACCCAGATCATCC
Organism: Streptomyces sp. SID9727; assembly: GCF_010550605.1. GTDB lineage: Bacteria > Actinomycetota > Actinomycetes > Streptomycetales > Streptomycetaceae > Streptomyces. The sequence goes on along the minus strand of NZ_JAAGNI010000339.1, from coordinate 2,997 downwards.
TGCCGGGCACCTCCCGCAAGATGGACGACGGCTGGGAGAACCGCCGCCGCCGGGTCCGCGACACCAACGACTGGGTCCGCTTCCGGCTGCCAGCCCAGGGCGCCGTCCGCGCGGTCGAGATCGACACCGCCTACCTCAAGGGCAACGCGGCCGGCTGGATCGCCCTGCACGGCCGGGACGGCGAGAGCGGCGAGTGGTTCGAGATGATCCCGCGCACCCGCCTCCAGCCCGACACCCCGCACCGCTTCCCGCTGCCGGCGGAGGCCGTGGTCACCCACGTACGCCTCGACGCCTTCCCCGACGGCGGCGTCGCCCGCATGCGCCTGCACGGCTCCCTGACGGAGACCGGTGCCGCCGAGCTGACCGCCCGCTACAAGGCATCCGCTTCGTAACACCCCCGCTCCCGCCCGGCGGACGGCTGCGCTTCAGCGCCCGTCCGCCGGGCGGTTTCCATGTGCCCCCTCCGGCCGTCGCCCGCCGGACACGCGCCCGTACCCCTCCCGTCGTGGCCGGCCCCGGAAGAATTGCCGGGTGTGAAGGGCCGGTGAACGGGCAGAGGGGTGTTCGTGCCCGCGTCCATACGTCTCCCCGGCCCCCTTCATCCGGTCCGCAACGTCTTCTGGGGCGGCGCCGTCCGCCGTTCCCGTGCGGTAGCAGGAGCGTTCGAGTGATGGCATACGCTGCGGGTGACCGCAGTCAAGGGCCTGAGGCAGAGGGAGCCACCCCGGTGACGAAACAGGATGTATCGGCCAGGCTGGCCGAGCTGCTCTCGCAGCAGCAGGAATCGCTCGGCGGAGCCTGGGTGGAGGCAGTCGCCCGCACCCTGCGCGGCCGCATATCGCTCGCCGAACTCGACCGGGAGCTGCGCGAGCTGTACACGGCACTGGTCCAGGGCCTGCGCGGAGACGGTCTCGACTGGCAGGGCGACGCCTACGCGGAGCTGCGCGCGCTGCTCGCGGAGCTGTCCCGGGCCCGGGCCCGCCAGGGATTCACCCCGACCGAGACCGCCACCAGCGTCCTGGCCGCCAAGGACGTCCTCGCGCCCACCGCCGAGACGCCGGCCGAGGACATCCACTCCTACCTCCAGCTCAGCAGGCTGATCGACGCCCTCGGGCTCTTCACCCTCGAGGTCTACGCGAAGACCCGCGAAGAGGTCATCAGCGCACAGGCCGAGCAGCTGATGGAGCTGTCCACGCCCGTCGTGAAGCTGTGGGACGGTGTGGTCGCCGTGCCGCTGGTCGGCACCCTCGACTCGGCCCGCACCCAGGTGGTGATGGAGAAGCTGCTCCAGGCGCTCGTCGACACCGGCTCCGACCAGGCCATCATCGACATCACCGGTGTTCCCGCCGTGGACACCGAGGTGGCCCAGCACCTGCTCAAGACGGTGGTCGCCGCCCGGCTGATGGGCGCCGACTGCATCATCTCCGGCATCAGTCCCCAGATCGCCCAGACGATCGTCGCGCTCGGCATCCAGTTCGGCGACATCGTCACCAAGTCGTCGCTGGCCGACGCCCTCAAGCACGCGCTGCGCCGGACCGGTGCGGAAGCCACGCTGTCCGGCGGCGCGGCGTGAGCGAGCGCGTACCCGTACTGAAGATCGGAGACGTCCTCCTCGTCTCCATCCAGGTCGAGCTGGAGGACCAGGTCGTCCTGGAACTGCAGGACGACCTCGCTTCGCGGATCGTCGAATCCGGCGCCACCGGGGTGGTCATCGACATCACCGCCGTGGAGATCGTCGACTCCTTCGTCGGCCGCATGCTGGCGACCACGGCCTCCATCTCCCGCCTGCTCGACGCGCAGACCGTCGTCGTCGGCATGCGGCCCGCCGTCGCCATCACCCTGGTGGAACTGGGGCTCTCCCTCGGCGGCGTGCGCACGGCCCTGACGCTGGAAAAGGGACTGGAGATCCTGGCCCGGCGCGGCGACGCCAGTCCGGCCGGGCGATGAATACCTCTCCGCTCGTCCCCGACGCCGATCACGAGACCGTGCCGATCGCCAGCAACGACGACGTGGTCCGGGCCCGGCAGCTGGTGCGCACCCTCGCCCAGCGCTGCAAGCTCTCCCTGGTCGACCAGACCAAGCTCGTCACCGCCGCGAGCGAACTGGCCCGCAACACCCTGGTGTACGGCGGCGGCGGGGTCATGCGCGCGGGCCTGGTGCGCCGGGACGGCAAGGCCGGCGTCACGGCGGTCTTCGAGGACTCCGGGCCCGGCATCCCCGACGTCGAACAGGCGCTGACCGACGGCTGGACGTCCGGCGGCGGGCTCGGCCTCGGGCTGAGCGGGGCGCGCCGGCTGGTCGACGACTTCGTCCTGGACACCGAGCAGGGCAGCGGAACCCAGGTGTCGGTGACCAAATGGGCGCGCTGACGCTTCCCGTCCTGGACGCCGAGGACGTCGTCTGGCTCCGGGACCAGGAAGCGCTGCCCGCGGCGGCCCGGGTCGCCGCCTTGGCGCTCGGCCGCCGCATCGGCCTCGACGAGCAGCGGTGCGCCGAGGTCGCCCTCGCGGTCAGCGAGGCGGCCACCAACCTGCGCAGGCACGCCGTGGAGGGGTCCTTCCTGCTGCGCGCCGTACGCACGCCCAGCGACGCGGGCCTCGAATTCGTCACTCTGGACGAGGGCCCCGGCATGGCGGACATCGCGCACGCCCTCTCCGACGGCACCTCGACCGCCGGCACCCTCGGCATCGGCCTCGGCACCATCGTCCGCCTCGCCGACTCCTTCGACCTGCACTCGCTGCCCGGCCGGGGCACCGTGCTGACCGCCCGCTTCTGGCAGCGCGAGGCGGCGGGCCGGATGGCCGCCCTGGGCCGCCCCGTGGTCGAGGGCCTGACCAGGACGATCACCGGCGAAGAGGTGTGCGGCGACGCCTGGGCAGCCCGCCGCGTCCCCGGCGCCCACCCCGCGGAACCGGCCTCCGCGCCTCCGCGCCCGGCCCGGGACGAGCGCCTCGGCTGGGCGCAGCTCACCGGGTACCGGCAGCCGGGGGCGACGCA
>NZ_JAAGNI010000317.1 GCF_010550605.1 Streptomyces sp. SID9727 | reverse complement strand
CACGGCCCGGCGGGGGCGGGCCGGCGCGGCGGGGGGCGGCGCGGGGTCGTACGCCGGTGCGGCGGGACTGGGTGGGGTCGTCGGGCGGGGTGGGACGGGGGCACGCCGTGCTTCGGTGCTCATCCGCCCCCCTGGTCCGGTCCGTACCGCGCGTCCCCCCGCCTGCGGGCGGGGCCCCGTTCGCCGCGTGGGCGTCACTCTACGGGCTGCGGGGACCCGGGGGGAGCGTGCGGCCCGCGCACCGGCGGATCTGCACGGATCATCCCCCTACCCAGCGGTAGAACCGTCTGGCAAGCTGCGGCCATGACTGCCCGAGCCACTGACCGGGCCCGTTACGACCGGGCCACCGCCCATCTCGACGCTCCCGTCGCCGTCGTGGATCTGGAGGCGTTCGACGCCAACGCGGACGATCTCGTACGCCGGGCGGCGGGCAAGCCGGTCCGGGTGGCGAGCAAATCGGTGCGCTGCCGGGCCCTGCTGGAGCGGGTGCTGGCCCGGCCCGGGTTCGCCGGGATCATGTCGTTCACGCTCGCGGAGTCGCTGTGGCTGGCCCGGGCCGGGTTCGACGACGTGCTGCTGGCGTACCCGTCCGCCGACCGCCCGGCGTACGCGGAGCTGGCCGCCGACCCGAAGCTCGCCGCCGCCGTGACGGTGATGGTGGACGACCACGCCCAGCTGGACCTGATCGACGCGGCGCGGGCGGGCGGCACTCAGGAGATCCGGGTCTGCCTGGAGCTGGACACCTCGCTGCGGATGCTCGGCGGCCGGGTCCGGGTCGGCGCCCTGCGTTCGCCGCTGCGCTCCCCCGCCCAGCTGGCCGAGCTGGCCAGGTCCGTGGTCCGGCGCCCCGGTTTCCGGCTGGTCGGGCTGATGGCGTACGAGGGGCACATCGCGGGTGTCGGGGACTCGGTGGCGGGGCGTCCGCTGCGCTCCCGGGCGATCCGGCTGATGCAGGCCACGGCCCGCAAGGAGCTGGCGGCCCGGCGGGCCGAGGTGGTGCGGGCGGTCCGGGCCGTGGCGCCGGACCTGGAGTTCGTGAACGGCGGCGGCACGGGCAGCGTGCAGCACACGGCGGCGGAGGACGCGGTGACGGAGATCGCCGCGGGTTCCGGGCTGTACGTGCCGCGCCTGTTCGACAACTACACCTCGTTCACGGCCCGCCCGGCGGCCCTGTTCGCGCAGCCCGTGGTGCGGCGGCCGGGCGTGGGCGTGGTGACGGTGCTCGGGGGCGGCTATCCGGCGTCGGGCGCGGCGGGGGCGGACCGGCTGCCGGTCCCGTACCTCCCGGAGGGGCTGCGCTACGACCCGCAGGAGGGCCCCGGCGAGGTGCAGACCCCGTTGCTCGGCTCCCCGGCCGACGATCTGCTGATCGGTGACAAGGTGTGGTTCCGGCACGCGAAGGCCGGTGAGCTGTGCGAGCGGTTCGACGCGCTGCACCTGATCGAGGGCGACCGGGTGACGGCGACGGTTCCGACGTACCGGGGTGAGGGCCGTACATTCCTCTAGGCCGTACGTTCCTCTAGGGCGTGTGCTCGACGGCGCTGCCGACGCCGCCGTCCGTCGCGTCGTCGCCGATCGGGCGGATGCCCCGCGTGAGGGTGTCCATGAGGTCCAGGGGCGGTCCGTCGGGGCCGGCGTCGAAGGCGTACCGGACGATGACGGGCGACTCGCTGCCGGTGGGTGAGGGGAAGGCGAGGGACTGCACGTAGCCGCCGGGGCCGTGGGCGGTGGTGACCTTCCAGCGGATGTAGTAGCCGGTGCGGCCGGCCACGGTGACCTCGCCGGCGGCGGTCTGCCGGTGGCCGGTGATGCCGCCGTGGGTGCGCCGGCCGAGGATGTCCTCGTCGTAGGCGCGGTCGGCCGCGTCGGCGATGTCCTCCTCGGCGAGGGCTTCGGGGGTGGTGGCGTCGGTGCCGCCGGGGGTCCGGGTGGTGACGGTGCCGGGATAGCAGTACGTGGAGGACGCGCCGGGGCACTCGTACGACTTCTCGGTGCGCATCGTGAGGAGTTGGCCCGAGGTGCGCTCCGGCCGCTCCCAGCCGTCCGGGATGGGCAGCGTGATGCCGTTGAGCTGGTCGGTGAGCACGTTCCCGTCCTCGTGCACGGGCGTGCCGTCCGGTGAGGGGCCGTCGTCGCCGGGGGCCCCGCCGGTGCCGGTCCGGGTGGGCGACTGCGAGGCGTGGGCGGCCGGGGCCGCCGGGTCGTCGTTCCCGGTGAGGAGCACGGCCCCGGTCACGACGGCGCCGACGACGACCGCTCCGGCCGCCACGAGGGCGACGGCCCGGGCGCTCCCGCCGCCCGACGGGGCCGGGGCGGGGGTGTGGACGGGTGCGGGGGCGGGCGCGCGGGTGTGCGCGGTCCATGCCGTTCCGTCCCACCAGCGCTCGGTGCCGGGCGCGGAGGTGTCCGGGTACCAGCCGGGCGGCGTCGGGTAGCTCATCGCTCCACTCTAGAGAGCGGTCTACAGCGGTGTGACGTAGGCGCCGGAGATGCCGCCGTCCACCAGGAAGTCGGTGGCGTTCACGAACGAGGAGTCGTCGCTCGCCAGGAAGGCGACGGCGGCGGCGATCTCGGTGGCCTCGGCGAACCGGCCGAGCGGGATGTGCACCAGCCGGCGGGCCGCCCGCTCCGGGTCCTTGGCGAACAGCTCCTGGAGCAGCGGGGTGTTGACCGGTCCGGGGCAGAGCGCGTTGACGCGGATGCCCTCGCGGGCGAACTGGACGCCCAGTTCGCGGCTCATGGCCAGCACCCCGCCCTTGGACGCGGTGTACGAGATCTGCGAGGTGGCCGCGCCCATCCGGGCCACGAAGGAGGCGGTGTTGATGATGGAGCCCCGGCCCTGGCGGCGCATGTAGGGCAGGGCGGCCTTGCAGCACAGGTAGACGGAGGTGAGGTTGACGTCCTGGACGCGCTTCCACGCCTCCAGCTCCGTGGTGAGGATGGAGTCGTCCTCGGGCGGTGAGATGCCCGCGTTGTTGAAGGCGATGTCGACCGATCCGTAGGTGTCGTCGGCCGTGCGGAACAGCTCGTCGACCTGTCCGGGGTCGGTCACGTCGACGCGTACGAAGGTGCCGCCGACCGCTTCGGCCGCCGCCTCGCCGGCCTCCGCGTCGATGTCGCCGCAGACGACGTGCGCGCCCTCGGACGCGAGCCGGCGGGCGGTGGCCAGGCCGATGCCGCTGCCGGCCCCGGTGACGACGGCGGTGCGGCCGACGAGGCGGCGGCAGATGATCTCGGGGTCCGTGGTCATGGGCGTTTCATGCCTCCGTGTTCAGGAAGACGTTCTTGGTCTCGGTGAAGGCGGTGAGGGCGTCGGGCCCCAGCTCGCGCCCGACGCCGGACTGCTTGAACCCGCCGAACGGGGTCCAGTAGCGCACCGCCGCGTGCGAGTTGACGGAGAGGTTGCCCGCCCGGACGGCCCGGGACACGCGCAGGGCGCGTCCCACGTCGCGGGTCCAGAGCGAGCCGGCGAGCCCGTAGTCGGTGGCGTTGGCGAGGCGTACGGCGTCCGCCTCGTCGTCGAAGGGCAGCACGACGGCGACGGGCCCGAACACCTCCTCGGTCGCGACGGGCGCGTCCGCCGGGACGCCGGTGAGGACGGTCGGCGGGAACCAGAAGCCGGGCCCGTCGGGCGCGCTCCCCCGGATCGCGGCGGCGCCCTCGGGGACGTATCCGCGTACGCGTGCGAGCTGGGTACGGGAGATGAGCGGGCCCATCCGGGTCTTCTCGTCGGCGGGATCGCCGACGGTGTACGCGGCGACGGCCGGGGCGAGGTGCTCCAGGAACCGGTCGTACGCGGAGCGCTGGACGAGGATGCGGGTGCGGGCGCAGCAGTCCTGGCCGGCGTTGTCCAGGAAGGAGTCGGGTGCGGCGGCCGCGGCGGCCTCGATGTCGGCGTCGGCGAAGACGATGCTGGGGCTCTTGCCGCCGAGCTCCAGGGTGACGCGCTTGAGGCGGTCGGCGCACTTGGCCATGATCCGCTTGCCGGTGCGGGTGGAGCCGGTGAACACGATCTTGGCGACGCCCGGGTCTTCGACGAGGGCGTTGCCGGCCTCGTCGCCCGCGCCGGGCAGGACCTGGAAGAGGTGTTCGGGCAGGCCCGCCTCCAGGGCGGTCTCCGCGAGGCGGAGGGCGGTGAGCGGCGTGGTCTCGGCGGGTTTCAGGATCACCGCGTTGCCGGCGGCGAGGGCGGGGGCGGTGCCCCAGGCGGCGATGGGCATCGGGAAGTTCCAGGGAGCGATGACGCCGACGACGCCCAGAGGTTCGAGGATCGTGAGGTCGATGCCGCCGGGGACGGGGATCTGCCGGCCGCTGAGCCGTTCGACGCCTCCGGCCGCGTAGTCGAGCAGGTCGCGGACGTTGCCCGCTTCCCATCGGGCGTTGGAGATGGTGTGGCCGGCCTCGCGGACCTCCAGCCGGGCCAGTTCCTCCGTGCGGGCGTCGACGGCTGCGGCGAACCGGCGCAGCAGCCGGGCCCGGTCGGCGGGGGCGAGCGCGGCCCAGGTGAGCTGGGCCGCGGTGGCGCGGACGACGGCGGTGCGGACCTCCTGGGCGGAGGTGGCGGGGACGGTGGCGACGACCTCTTCGGTCGCCGGGTTCAGGACGTGGTGCTCGTGGATCACGGGGTCCTCACAGCGGTCGGGGCCTCGCGGGCGTCGTGGTCACAGGCGTTCGAAGGAGCGGCGCAGTTCCCAGTCGGTCACCGCCGCGTCGAAGGCGTCGAGTTCGACGCGGGCCATGGTGCGGTAGTGCGCCACGACGTCCTCGCCGAACGCCTCGCGGGCGATCCCGCTCTCCTCCCAGAGGGCGGCGGCCTCGCGCAGGGTGGCCGGGACGTGCTCGTAGCCGGCGGTGTAGGCGTTGCCCGCGCAGGGCTCGGGGAGTGCGAGCGCGTGCTCGATGCCGTACAGGCCGGCCGCGACGAGTCCGGCGACGGCGAGGTAGGGGTTGACGTCACCGCCAGGGAGCCGGTTCTCGAAGCGCAGCGAGGCGCCGTGGCCGACGACGCGCAGGGCGCAGGTGCGGTTGTCGTGGCCCCAGGCGACGGCGGTCGGGGCGAAGGAGCCGGGGCGCAGCCGCTTGTACGAGTTGATGTTCGGCGCGAAGAGGAGGGAGAGGTCGCGCAGGGCGGCGAGCTGGCCGGCCAGGAAGTGCCGCATCACGGGTGACATCTCCCCGTCCGCACCGGCCATGACGGAGCGTCCGGGATCGGTGGTGGAGCGCAGCGAGAGGTGGATGTGGCAGGAGTTGCCCTCGCGTTCGTTGAACTTGGCCATGAAGGTGAGCGCCATGCCCTCCTGGGCGGCGATCTCCTTGGCGCCGGTCTTGTAGACGGCGTGCTGGTCGCAGGTGACCAGGGCCTCGTCGTAGCGGAACACGATCTCGTGCTGGCCCGGGTTGCACTCTCCCTTGGCCGACTCGACGGCCAGGCCCGCACCCGCCATCTCGTTGCGGATGCGGCGCAGCAGGGGTTCGACGCGGCCGGTCCCGAGGACGGAGTAGTCGACGTTGTACTGGTTGACGGGGGTCAGCTCGCGGTAGCCCCGGTCCCACGCCTGCTCGTAGGTGTCCTTGAAGACGAGGAACTCCAGCTCGGTGCCGACGTGGGCGGTGTAGCCGTGTTCGGCGAGGCGTTCGAGCTGGCGGCGCAGGATCTGCCGGGGCGCGGCGGTGACGGGCGCGCCGTCGGCCCAGGCGAGGTCGGCGAGGACCAGCGCGGTGCCCTCGTGCCACGGCACCCGGCGCAGGGTGGTGAGGTCGGGGCGCATGGCGAAGTCGCCGTATCCGTTGTCCCAGGAGGACATGGCGTAGCCGTCGACGGTGTTCATGTCGGTGTCGACGGCGAGGAGGTAGGCGCAGCCTTCGGTGCCGTGGCGGACGACCTCGTCCAGGAAGAAGGGAGCGGCGAAGCGCTTGCCCTGAAGCCGCCCCTGCATGTCGGGGAAGGCCAGGACGACGGTGTCGATCTCCCCGCCGTGCACGAGGCGGCGCAGGTCTCCGAGGGCGAGCGGGGCGGTGCGGTCGGACACGGTCGGGTCCTCTCCTCGCGGGCCGGTAGGCCCGTACAAATCTAGGGCGAGGGCGGGTGTGGTGGGTACGGTGCCGGGGTGTTCCGCGCGCCGTACGAGGGAGGGCACCGGTGAACCGTCCGCTGGTCGGGATCAGCACCTACCTGGTGGCGTCGGCGCGCTGGGGCGTGTGGGACCTGCCGGCGGCGCTGGTGCCCGCCGGGTACGCCCGGATGGTGCGGGAGGCGGGCGGTCTGGCGGTACTGCTGCCGCCGGACGCGCCGGAGTTCGCCGCGGAGACCGTGGCCCGGCTGGACGCGGTCGTGGTGGCGGGCGGTCCCGACGTGGACCCGGCGCGGTACGGGGCCGGGCGTGACCCGCGCACCGGGCCGCCGGCGCCGGAGCGGGACGTCTGGGAGACGGCGCTGATCGGGGCGGCGCTGGAGTCGGGGACGCCGTTGCTCGGGGTGTGCCGGGGGATGCAGCTGCTGAACGTGGTGTGCGGGGGCACCCTGATCCAGCATCTGGACGGCCATGTGGGCCCGGGCGGGGCGACGGGCGTGTTCGGCTCGCACCGGGTGACACCGGTCCCGGGCACCCGGTACGCGTCGCTGGCGCCCGCCCCGTGCGAGGTCCCGGCCTACCACCACCAGGCCGTGGACCGGATCGGCACCGGCCTGGTGGCGTCGGCGCACGCGGCGGACGGCACCGTGGAGGCGGTCGAACTCCCCGGAGACCACTGGGTCCTGGGGGTGCAGTGGCATCCGGAGATGGGCGAGGACTTCCGCGTGGCGCGGGGCCTGGTGGAAGCGGTGCGGGCTCAGAACCGCTGACGCAGCCAGGTCAGGGCGGCGGCGCCCTGGGCCGCCTGGAAGGCCCGGAGCGTCGGCAGGCCGGGCGGGTCGGGGCGCAGCGCCTGCTCCGCGAAGTACCCGGCGACGGCGGCGAGTACGGCGGTGACGGCGTCCGGGTCCGCGTCCCGGCCGAGCGGGTGGGCGGTGAACAGGGCCTCCGGGTCCGGGCCGCGGCCGCCGGAGGCGTATCCCTGCGCCGCCACGCACGGGAGCATCACCAGCAGGTCGAACCAGGGCGCTGCGCGCACCGCGTGCGGCCAGTCCACGAAGACGGTCCGGTCCCCGGTGAGCAGGATGTTGTCGGCGCGCAGGTCGCTGTGGGCGAGGGTGTCCCCGGCGGCGGCCTCGGGCCAGCCGGCCTCCAGCTCCGCGAGCGCGGCGAGGTGTCCGGCGGCCCAGGGGGCGAGGCGGGCGTCGCCCCCGGCGGCGTGCAGGGTGCGCCAGCCGTCGAACATCGAGGACTTGCCCCAGGCGGCCGAGGCCACCTCGGCCGGGGCCGGGGTGAGGGCGCGGGAGAGCTCACCGACGGCCGTCAGGACCCGGTCCAGCTCGGCCCGGTCCCAGGGCACCCGGGGCTGGCGGCCGTCGATGTCCTCCAGCACGAGGGCGACGCAGCTGCCGTCGTCGTACGAGCCGAGCAGCCGGGGCGCCGGGGCGTGCGGTGGCAGGGCGGCCGTGAGGCGGGCCTCGGCTCGGTGCATGTCCGGGCTGTCCGGGTTCACCTCGGCGCTCACCGCCTTGACGAAGGCCCGGCCGCCGTTCGCGAGCCGGACGCGGGCGGCCACTCCGGGCGAGAAGCCGCCGCTCTGGCTGCGGGCCTCGGTGACCGGTGCGCCGAGGATGTCCTCGACGGCCTCGCGTACGGCGGCGGGCAGACCGGACCAGGGGTGGCGGAGGCCGCGCGCGGGCGGCGCGGTGGTGGTCATCGGTGCGTCTCCCCCGGTCGGGTCCAGGTCAGGGGCATCGGCCCGGTGGGGTCTCCGTACCCCAGCGAGCGGTACAGGCCCTCGCCCTCGGGGGTCGCGGTCAGGTTGATCCGGGAGCACCCGGCCTCGACCAGGTGGTCGTGGACGGCCCGGAAGGTCAGGCGGGCGTAGCCCTGCCGCCGGTGGTCCGGGTCGGTGGCGACCGAGGCGATGTGCCCGATGTACGGGGCGCGGCCCGGCCGGGGCAGGGACCACGTGTACTGGCCCACCGAGCTGGACAGCAGCCGGTCCCCCGCGTCGATCACATAGGCGACGAACTGCGGGTCGCCGGCGAGCCGTTCGCGGAAGTACGCCTCGCACACCGGGGTCCAGTCGGGCTCCGGGACGAGGCCCATGGAGGCGAACATGACCAGGCGCAGCCGGGTGACCTCGGCGGCGTCGTCCGCGCCGGCGCGTCTCAGGTGCGGCGGTGTGCTCATGGGGCGTCCTCTCGGTGGGTGCCGTGCCCCGACAGGGTGTCGTGCCCGGGCGGGCGGCGTCGCCCCCTTTTTTTTCCGGGCCGGCCCTGTCAGACCAGGAGTCCGACGCCGGTCAGCAGCATCACTGCGGAGGTCGCGGCGTGGACTCCGTACGCGGTCGCCTTCGGCCCGCCGCTGCGCAGCACGACCAGCGCGTCCCCGGCGGGTATCAGGCCGAACACCAGGAGGTACCAACCGAGGACCGACGAGCTCGCGACGGCCATCAGTACGAAGAGGAAGGCACCGGGCCCGATCTCCCGCAGCCCCTTCACGCGCAGCCAGGACTGAAATCCGAGGTCCTCGACCGGAGCGCCGGGAATGCCGAAACCGACGGCGTCCCGCGGTCTGACGAAGGCGTTCGCGCCCATGAGGATGAGGCCCGCGCCGAGGAGACCGGCGACGACGGTGGGAAGCGTGGTGAGCATCGGCTGTCCTTGCGTAAGAGAGTGTCGTGGTCGTCGGGTACGCGTGACGTGGCGTCAGGGGACGAGGAGGATCCGCCCTCGGACGCCGCCCTCCGCCATCGCCCGGTAGGCGTCGGCCGCCTTGTCGAGCGGCACGACGGTGTGGACGCGCGTCGGCAGCTGCCCCGCCGCCACCCGCTCCAGCAGACCGGCGAGCAGCGGGCCGTCGGGGCGGGCGAAGATCACCTCGACGGTGATGCCGCGTTCCTCGGGGAGCCTGGCGGCGGGCTGCACGCCCACGAAGCGGCCGCCGTCGCGCACCGCCCCGAGGGCCGGCTCCTGGAGGGCTCCGGCGTCGAGGACGGCGTCCCATCCCCGGCCGGGTTCGGTGGTGAAGCCGACGTGCAGGCCGCGGACGAACGGCTCGTCGGCCGCCCGCGCGAGTCCGGTCACCTGCCAGCCGCGCTCCTGGGCGAGCACGGCGGCGTACGCGCCCACCGCACCGGCCGCACCGGTCACCAGCAGCCGCCGGGCGTCGCTCGGCGCCTCGCCGACGAGGTGGACCGCCTGGGCGGCGGCGGTGGCGTTGAGCGGCACCGTGGCCGCCGCGACGAGGTCGACTCCGTCCGGTACGGCGGCGACGTTCGCGGCGGGGACGACAAGGTGCTCGGCGTGGGAGCCGTGGTCGCGGTCGAAACCGTCGAGGAAGCCGGCGACCCGGCTGCCGGCCCGCAGCTCGACGTCCGGTCCGGCGGCCTCGACGGTACCGGCGAAGTCCCAGCCGAGACCTGTCCAGTCGGGCTGATGGACCATGCCCAGCCGGTGGAAGACGCCTGCGGCCACCCCCAGGTCGACCGGGTTGACGGCCGCAGCGGCGATTCGCACCCGGATCTCCCCGGCCCCCGGCTCGGCCACCGGCGCCTCAACGGTCTCGATGGACTCGGGACCGGACGGAACGCGGACCACGACTCGCCGCGAAATTACCTGACTCATCATCAACTCCTTGTTGCCGCAGGGCTCGCGCGGGGCCTTGCCATCCCTGCTCCGGGACACCAGCATGGAAGAACCCGGTTACCACTGGGAAGTAGGCACCTTGAAGTAAGTAAGTCACCGAACCGAGGAGATGACTGCCCCGTGGCGACCAGCACCGCGTCCGAGCGACGAGCCGAGGCCAAGCGCGAGTACGACGCGTTTCTCGCGCTCTGCCCCAGCCGCCGGCTCCTGGAGCGGATTTCCGACAAGTGGGTCGCCCTCGTGCTCGCCTCGCTCGGCGGGGACGGCCCGCGCCCCGGGGAGACCACCGTCGAAGAGGCGCGGCCCCTGCGCTTCTCCGAGTTGTCGCGCCGGATCTCGGGCGTGAGCCAGAAGATGCTGACGCAGACCCTGCGCGCGCTGGAGCGGGACGGGATGGTGACCAGGACGGTGACCCCGACCGTGCCCGTCACCGTCAGCTATGAGCTCACCGATCTCGGCCACTCGCTCCAGCAGGTCATGCGGGACATCAAGAAGTGGGCGGAGACCAACATGGAGGAGGTCCTCACCCGTCGCGACGCCTATGACCAGGGAAAGAACGGCGCCCCCTAGGTGTACTGATCACGAGCACTGTCGGCACGGGGGTTCTGGTCGGAGGCGAAGACTCCGGTGTGGCGGGCGCTGTCCAGGAACTCGTTCGACTTCGCCGTCGGCCTGAGGCCGGCAGGGGCGGGTGAGGGGACACGGCCGATCCGCGCGGTTCCGAGCTTGCGGGACCGGCGCAGATCGCAGACGTGGACCTCGATCGCGGCCGCCGTGCGGTGTCAGCCGCGTCAACAACGCTGCGGGTCGATACCTCAGGCCGTACCTCCGGAGGGTTCCGACCGGGTCAGCGCGAGCAGGTCGCGGGCCGGACCCGTGGGGCGGTGGCCGGAGGGCCAGACCGCACGCAGCTGGCGGCGCAGCCGGGCGCCGGCGATGGGAACCTTGACCAGGCGGCGGGCGGACAGCTCCTCGCCGAGCGCGAGCTCGCTCAGGACGCAGGGACCGGCGCCGCTCTCCGCCGCGCCCTTGACGGCGGTGGTCGAGGAGAGTTCGAGGAGCGGCGGGGCCAGCGGGCCGTGGACGGCGAGCGCGGCGTCCAGGACCTGGCGGGTGCCGGAGCCGTGCTCGCGCAGGATCAGCGGGGTCGCGGCCAGCTCGCCCGGGGTCAGCGGGGTGCGGCGGCGGGCCCACGGGTGGGCGGGGGCGACCACGACGACGAGGCGGTCGTGGGCGATGACCGTGCCGTCGAGACCCTCCGGGACGGACAGGCCCTCCACGAAGCCCAGGTCCGCCTCGCCGCGCAGCAGCCGCTCGGCGACCACCGCGGAGTTCCCGGCGAGCAGCGAGACGGCGGTGCCCGGGCGTTCGGCGCGCAGGGCGATGAGCCAGCCGGGGAGCAGGTACTCGGCGATGGTCATGGAGGCGGCGACCCGCAACCGGGAGTCGCGCCGGTCGCGCAGCGCCTGGGCTCCCGCGTCGAACACCTCGGCGGCCTCCACGACCCGGCGCGCCCAGTCGGTGACCAGGGCGCCCGCGTCGGTGAGCCGGGAGCCCCGGGGCGAGCGGTCGAGGAGGGTGAGGCCGAGCTGCCGTTCCATGGAGCGGACGCGGCTGCTGGCGGCGGGCTGGGTGATGCCGACGTCGCGGGCGGCCCGGCCGAGGCTGCCGTGCCGGGCGACGGCGAGGAGCAGTTCCAGCGCGCCCAGGTCGGGCACCCGGTGGGACAGGGGGGTCGGAGGTTCGCTGGACATAAGTCCACCTTATGACCTCATAGAGCGGTGCTCCCTGGTGGGGTCCGGAGCAGGCCGGGGAGAATCGTGGCATGGCCACCTATCTCCGGACCCGCACGTTCTCCCCGTACTCCGGCGCCGCCCGGCAGCCCGCGCTGCGGCACTTCGGCCCCAACTGGTACGCGACGGTCATGGGCACCGCGATCGTCGCGAGTGCCGGTGCCGCGCTGCCGGTGCACCTCCCCGGGCTGCGGGGCGCCTGCACGGCGGTGTGGGTGGTCTCGGCACTGCTGCTCGCCGCCGTGCTGGCCGCCCGCGCCGGGCACTGGGCGGCCCACCGCGACCAGGCGCGCGCCCATCTGGCGGACCAGGCCGTCGCGCCGTTCTACGGCTGCCTGTCGATGGCGCTGCTGGCCGTCGGCGGCTCCGGCATGACCGTGGGCAAGGACCTCATCGGGCACCGGGCGGCGCTCGCGCTGGACGTAGTCCTGTACACGGCGGGCACGGTGACCGGTCTGGTGGCGGCCGTGGCGGTCCCGTACCTCATGATCACGCGCCACCGGCCGGAGCCGGGCACCGCGTCCCCGGTGTGGCTGCTGCCGGTGGTGGCGCCGATGGTGTCGGCCGCGCTGGGCCCCCTGCTCGTGGCGGAGCTCCCCCCGGGGCAGGGGCGCGAGGCGCTGCTGCTCGGCTGCTACGCGATGTTCGGGCTGAGCCTGCTGGCGACGGTGGTCATGCTCCCGCTGGTCTTCGGCCGGCTCGTGCACGGGGGGCCGCTGCCGCTCGCGCTGACGCCCACCCTGTTCCTGGTGCTCGGCCCGCTGGGCCAGTCGACGACCGCGGTCAACGCGCTGGCCGATGTGGCGCCGGGCGTGGTGGAGGGCCCCTACGCCTCGGCGCTGCGGGCCTTCGGGGTGCTGTACGGGGTGCCGGTCATGGGCTTCGCCCTGATGTGGCTGGCCCTGGCCGTGGCGTTGGTGGGGCGGGCGGTACGGGGCGGGATGACGTTCTCGATGACCTGGTGGGGCTTCACGTTCCCCGTCGGCACCTGTGTGACGGGCGCGGCGGGCCTGGCCCGGCACACCGGTCTGGCCGCGTTCACCTGGCTGGCCGTCGCGCTGTACGTACTGCTGGTGTCGGCGTGGGCGGTGGCGGGGGTGCGCACGGTGCGCGGGCTGCTCAGCGGGGCGCTGCTCGCGGCGCCGCAGCGGCCCGCCCCGGTGGCGGCCCGTACGGCCTGAGCACGCTTCCGTCGGCCCCGGACGCTCAGCGCCGGGGGTCGGACGTCGCGTCGATGTGTTCGGCGACCGCGACGCACAGCAGCCGGGTGCCGGGGAGCGTGGCCCGCCAGCGATGGCGGACCCCGCCGGACAGGAAGAGGGTGTCGCCCTGGACCAGCCGGTAGGCCCGGCCCTCGGCCTCCACTTCGGCGGCGCCCTCGGCGACGTACAGGAGCTCGTCGTTGCGGTGCTGGAACTCGCGCCCGAGGTCGAGCTCCCCGGTGAACTCCAGGGCGCTGAGCTGGTGGCGTCCGCGGACCACCCGGTGCACCCCGTCCTCGTGGGCGGCGCGCACGACGTCGACCGCGCGCGCGGAGTCGGCGGCGGCGCGCAGCCGGGCCGTGGTGGTCTCCAGCGCTTCCGCGACCCGGTCGAGCGACCGGGCGCTGGGTCTCGCGCGCTCGTTCTCGATCTGGCTGAGGAACGGCACGGAAAGGCCGCTGCGCGAGGCTACGGCGGCCAGGGTGAGCCCCAGGGACCTGCGCTGCCGGCGGACGGCGGCGCCCACGCGGAGTGTTTCCTTCTCGTCCATGTCCGGCTCCCTCCCGACCCGACTCGCCATCCTTCCGGTTATGAGCCGGTCGCGCACACCGTTACGCCAGGACGGCCCGGAAAGTGAGCACACCGCAACGCGGAAGGGGTGGGTCGCGCCGACGGCGCGACCCACCCCTTCACGGGCTGCGGCCCTGGTGGGGGCCGGTGACGGCTCCTACTGGGGGGCCATCTTGTCCGCGATGCCCGGGTTCTTCTCCAGCCAGGCCTTCACGGCGTCCTCTTCGTGCCCTGTACCGAGCTTCTGGATCTGGTTCTCCAGGCCGGCGAGCTGCTTCTCGCTCAGCTTGAAGTCCTTGAACCACTTGGTCAGCTGCGGGTAGTTCTCCGGGAACTCCTTGGAGGCGATGGTGTGCAGCCGGTCGCCCTCGCCGAACGCCTTCTTCGGGTCCTTGAGCTTGGTCATCCCGTACTCGCTGTACGCCCAGTGGGGGGTCCACAGCAGGACGGCGATGGGCTCCTTCTTGGCGTACGCGCGCTTCAGCTCGGCGAGCATGCCGGGCGTCGAGGAGTCGACCACCTGGTACTCGTCGTCCAGGCCGTAGGCCGGGAGCACGTTCTTCTTCAGGTTCTCCATCGTGGCGGTGCCGGGCTCGATGCCGACGATCCGGCCCTTGAACTCCGAGCTCTTGCCCTTGAGGTCGGCCAGGGACTTCACGTCCTTGACGTAGTCGGGCACCGCGACCTCGATGGAGGTCGGGCCGTACCAGGAACCGATGTCCGTCAGCTTGGAGCCGTACTTGTCCCAGTAGTTCTTCTGGGTGAACGGGAGCCATCCGTCGAACTGCACGTCGATCTGGCCGCGCGACATCGCGGTGTACATCGGACCGACCTCGAACTGCTTGAGGTTGATCTTGTAGCCCCGGTCCTCCAGGACGGCCTTCCACAGGTACGTGGCGGCGATGTCCTCCTCCCAGGGGAACCAGGCCATCTCGACCGGGCGGTCGCGCTCGTCCTTGCCGTTCGCGCCCTTGGCCGGGGCGGACTTCTTCACCGGGGTCCACTTGTCGGCGACGTCCGGGTTGGCCTTCAGCCAGGTGCGGACGGCCTCCTGCTCCTTGCCGGAGCCGCTCTTCTGGATCTGGGCCTCAAGGCTGGTGAGCTGGTCCTCGCTCATCTTGAAGTCCTTGAGCCACTTGCCGACCTCGGGGTTGTCGGCGGTGAAGCCCTTGCGGGTCAGCGTGTGGATGCCGTCGCCCTTGCCCCAGAGGTGCTTGGGGTCCTTGAGCTTGGTCAGCTCGAACTGGTTGTACGCCCAGTGCGGCGACCAGAGCGGGACGACGATCGGTTCCTTCTTGGCGTACGCGCGCTTCAGCTCGGCCAGCATGGACGGCGTGGAGCCGTCGACGACCTTGTACTCCTTGTCCAGGCCGTAGCCCGGCAGGATCTTGTCCTTCAGCAGGCCCATCTCACCGGCGCTGGGCTCGATGCCGACGATCCGGCCCTTGAAGTCGGACGCCTTGCCCTTGAGGTCGGCCAGGGACTTCACGTCCTTGACGTACGTGGGAACGGCCAGCTCCAGCGAGGTGGGCCCGTACCAGGAGCCCATGTCCTCCAGGCGGTCCTTGTACTTCTTCCAGTACGAGGCGTGGGTGACCGGCAGCCAGGAGTCGGTCTCGAAGTCGATCTGGCCGCCCGCCATGCCGGTGTACAGCGCGCCGGCCTCGTACTGCTTGACGTCGACCTCGAAGCCGCGGCGCTCCAGCAGCTCCTTCCACAGGAAGGTGGAGGCGATGCCCTCGTCCCACGGGATGTACCCCATGCTGATCTTCTTGCCGGCGCCGATCTTCGCCGTGTCCGAGGCGGTGGCGGCCTCGTCGTCGGAGGAGCCGAAGACGCCCATGCCGCCGGCGACGAGCGCGAGGGCGACGACGCCCGCGACGGCGACGACGGGCTGCGGGCGGTGGTGCCAGATCTTGAGGCCGCCGGCCATCGACTGCGCCTTGGCGAGCGCGCGGCGGGCGAGCGGGGAGACCTCGCGGCCCAGGGCGCTGGTCATCCGGTCCAGGTACATGGCCAGGATGACGATGGAGACACCGGCCTCGAAGCCCAGGCCGACGTCGACGTTGCCGATGGCCCGGTAGACGGAGCCGCCGAGGCCGCCGCCGCCGACCATGCCGGCGATGACCACCATGGACAGGCCCAGCATGATGACCTGGTTGATGCCCGCCATGATCGTGGGCAGGGCCAGCGGCAGCTGGACCCGCAGCAGGGTGTTGCGGGACGTCGTGCCGAACGCCTCGGCAGCCTCGACCAGCTCGCCGTCGACCTGGCGGATGCCGAGTTCGGTCATCCGGACGCCCGGGGGCAGCGCGAAGATGATGGTGGCGATGATGCCGGGAACGACACCGACACCGAAGAAGATCACGCCGGGGATCAGGTAGACCATGGCGGGCATGGTCTGCATGAAGTCCAGGACCGGCCGGGTCACCGCGCTCACCGTCTTGGAGCGGGAGGCCCAGATGCCGAGCGGCACGGCCAGGACCAGCGTCACGATCGTCGCGACGAGCACCAGTGTGAGCGTGTCCATCGCCTCGTCCCACAACTCGACCGAGTCGATGAGGGCGAAGCCGGCGAACGCCAGGATTCCGGCGAGCAGACCGCGCAGCCACCAGGCGATGACGGCGACGATGCCCGCGAAGAGCAGGGGCGCGGGAGCGGAGAGCACGGCGGCGATGCCGTCGAACATGCCGCTCACGACGGAGCTGATGAAGTCGAAGAGCCAGGAGAGGTGGGTCTGGAGCCAGTCGACAGCGGAGTCGACCCAGTCGCCGAGAGGGAGCCTAAACACCGGCCACCTTCTTCAGCGCGGTCGCGGCGTCCTGCGAAGCCTGGGAGGGGGTCATCGGCTCGCCGAGCACGGCGAGCAGGCGCTCGCGGGGCACGACGCCGAGGAGCTTGCCCTTGTCATCGGTCACGGCGACCGCGACCCGGCTCTGCGAGCAGGGCGTGAACAGCTCGATGATCGGCGTGGAGTCGGTGACGGTGGCCGGGGTGGACCGCAGCACGTCGTCGGTGGTCCGGATCTCCTTGCCCTGGTCGCAGACGGTGCCGATGACCGTGTCCGTCTCGGCCATGATCGCGCCGGCGGTCAGCACCCGGGCACGGTCCACGTCCTGGGTGAAGGAGGCGACGTAGTCGTTGGCCGGGGTGACGAGGATGTCCTCGGCAGTACCGAGCTGGACTATCTCACCGTCGCGCATCACGGCGATGCGGTCGCCTAGGCGCATGGCCTCGTTGAGGTCGTGGGTGATGAAGACGATGGTCTTCTTCAGCCGCTTCTGGAGCTCCAGGAGCTGGTCCTGCATGTCGCGGCGGATCAGCGGGTCGAGCGCGCTGAAGGACTCGTCCATCAGCAGCAGGTCGGCGTCGGTGGCGAGCGCGCGGGCGAGGCCCACACGCTGCTGCATACCGCCGGACAGCTCGTCGGGCCAGGACTTCTCCCAGCCGGCCAGGCCGGTCAGCTCCAGGGCCTCGGTGGCGCGGCGATTGCGCTCGGCGCGCGGCACGCCCTGCACCTCCAGGCCGTACGCGGCGTTCTCCAGGACGCTCCGGTGGGGGAAGAGCGCGAAGTGCTGGAACACCATGCTGATCTTGGTGGAGCGGACGTGGCGGAGCTCGGCGGGGCTCAGGGCGGTCAGGTCCTGGCCGTCGAAGAGCACCTGGCCGGAAGTGGGCTCCAGCAGACCGTTGAGCATCCGCAGCAGCGTGGACTTGCCCGAGCCGGACAGACCCATCACGACGAAGATCTGACCCGGTTCGACGGTGAACGACGCGTCGATCACCGCTGCGGTGGTTCCGTCGGCGCGCAGCGCGTCGCGGCCTGTGCCGCTCCGCAGCTTCTGCACGGCTTGATCGGGTCGTCTGCCGAACACTTTGTACAAGTGCTCGGCTTGCAGCCTGGACACATACACCTCACGCGTAGAACCGAGAACGGTCTGCCACCCCCGCCGGCAGACCGTGGAGCGGTACGGATTCCGTCCGCATGGCACGTGCAATAGTTGAAAATGCGACGTGGTCCGCTCCGATGGCGCGCCTGCCCCCGCTTACCCGCAGCAAACACGAGAATGACCTGAATCACATGAACCGGACCGGTTCTCCGGGAACCGCGTCCGCGGCGGCCCCTGTCGGTGCCGTGCGGCATCATCGGCGTGTGACGCGACGCCTGATGCTCCTCGACACCGCTTCCCTCTACTTCCGTGCCTACTTCGGCGTGCCCGACTCGGTGCGCGCGCCGGACGGCACCCCGGTCAACGCCGTGCGCGGACTGCTGGACTTCATCGGCCGCCTCGTGCAGGACCACCGGCCGGACGACCTCGTCGCCTGCTGGGACGCGGACTGGCGGCCGCAGTGGCGGGTCGACCTCATCCCCACGTACAAGGCGCACCGGGTGGCGGCCGAGACCGCGGCGGGCGTGCCCGACGAGGAGGAGACCCCGGACACGCTGGCCCCGCAGGTGCCGGTCATCGCGGACGTGCTGGACGCGCTGGGCATCGCCCGGGTCGGCGCCGAGGGGTACGAGGCGGACGACGTCATCGGCACGCTGACCGGGCGGGCGGCCGGCCCGGTCGACATCGTCACCGGCGACCGGGACCTGTACCAACTGGTGGACGACGCCCGCGGGGTGCGGGTGCTCTACCCGCTGAAGGGGGTCGGCACGCTCCAGGTGACGGACGAGGCGTGGCTGCGCGAGAAGTACGGGGTGGACGGCCCGGGGTACGTGGACCTGGCGCTGCTGCGCGGTGACCCGAGCGACGGGCTGCCCGGGGTGCCCGGGATCGGCGAGAAGACGGCGGCGAAGCTGCTGGACGCCTTCGGCGACCTCGCCGGGATCATGGCGGCGGTGGACGATCCGGCGGCGAAGCTGACGCCCTCGCAGCGCAAGCGGCTCGACGAGGCCCGCGCCTATGTGGCCGTCGCGCCGAAGGTGGTGCGGGTCGCCGGCGACGTACCGCTCCCGGACTTCGACCCGGCGCTGCCCGCCTCGCCCCGCGATCCGGCCGCCCTCGACGCGCTCGCGACCCGGTGGGGGCTGGGCGGGGCCCTCCAGCGCCTCCACTCCGCACTGCAACCCTGAGGTGTTAGGTTAGGTGACCCTAAGGGCGATCTCGGCATCGGTCGACGGTCTCCAATTCCGGCAGCAGGGAGCAGACCTCGTGGCAGAACGACCGGAGCGGCGGGCACCGAAGGCCCAGGGGGCGCAGGTCCTGCGCACCGAGCAGATCACCCCGCACATGATCCGGGTGGTGCTCGGCGGCGACGGTCTCGCCGACTTCGCGCTCGCGGGCTTCACCGACCATTACGTCAAGCTGTGCTTCGCCCCCGAGGGCGCGGACTACACCCACCCCTTCGACGTGGCCCGCATCCGCGAGGAGTACCCCCGCGAGCTGTGGCCCACCACCCGGACCTACACGGTGCGTTCCTGGGACCCGGCCGCCCGGGAGCTGGCGATCGACTTCGTGGTGCACGGCGACGAGGGCCTCGCCGGGCCCTGGGCGGCGGGCGCGCGGCCGGGCGACCAGGTGACGTTCCTGGGCCCCGGCGGGGGTTACGCCCCCGACGCCTCGGCGGACTGGCACCTGCTGGCGGGCGACGAGAGCGCGCTGCCGGCCGTCGCCGCCGCGCTGGAGCAGATGCCGGCGGGTGCGGTGGTGCACGCGTTCGTCGAGGTGGCGGACGCGGCGGAGGAGCAGAAGACCGCCACGCCGGACGGCGTCGGGATCACCTGGCTGCACCGGGCGGGCCGTCCGGTCGGCGAGGCGCTCACCGAGGCGGTGCGGGAGCTGGAGTTCCCGGCCGGCCAGGTCCAGGCGTTCGTCCACGGCGAGGCGGGTTTCGTGAAGGACATCCGCCGCCACCTGCGGCTGGAGCGCGGTATTCCGGCCACCCAGCTGTCGATCTCCGGCTACTGGCGGCTCGGCCACGACGACGAGTCCTGGCGCTCCGTCAAGCGCCAGTGGAACGAACAGGTGGAGCGCGAGCAGGAGAGCGCGGTCTAGGTGTTCTGTCCATGGAGGTTGGTGACAGGGTTCACGGTGGAGTGATCTTGAACGAGTGAGGGCCTTCCGGGTTCGGTGTGGATTGCGACATCAACATCGAACGAGCAGAAGGCCCTCATGCCCCACCGTAATGCACCCCTGACCGAGACCGGCCGCCTGCGTCCGGCCCGCAGTGCAGTCGAGGACGGCTGGCCGTCGCGGCGGGCGGCGGAACGCTTCCAGGTCTCGCCGACGACCGCCCAGCGATGGGCCGGCCGCTACCGGGAGCTGGGCGACGCCGGTATGGCCGACCATTCCTCCCGCCCGCATCACAGCCCGCGCCGGACGCCGAGCCGCACCGAGCGCCGGATCATCAAGGTCCGGCTCCTGCGCCGGTGGGGACCGGCCCGCATCGCCCATCTGCTGGGCCTGGTGCCCTCGACCGTGCACCGGGTCCTGGTCCGCTTCCGCCTGGCCCGCCTGCCCCACCTGGACCGCGCGACCGGCCGGGTCATACGCCGCTACGAACGCGACCGGCCCGGCGAACTGGTGCACGTCGACATCAAGAAGCTCGGCAACATTCCTGACGGCGGAGGCCACAAAGTCCTCGGCCGCCATGAGGGCCGCAAAACACGCTCCGGCGCCGGCTACAGCTTCATCCACACCGCCGTCGACGACCACTCCCGCCTCGCCTACAGCGAAATCCTCACCGACGAGAAGAAGGAAACCGCGACCGGCTTCTGGCAGCGGGCCCATGCCTACTTCACCAGCGCAGGCATCACCGTCGAGCGCGTCCTGACCGACAACGGCTCCTGCTACAAGTCCCACACCTGGCGCGACACCCTGGCAGCCGCAGGCATCGCCCACAAGCGCACCCGCCCCTACCGCCCCCAGACCAACGGCAAGGTCGAACGCCTCAACCGCACCCTGCTCGACGAGTGGGCCTACGCAAAGCCCTACCGCTCAGACCAGGAACGACGCGACGCCTTCCCCCAATGGCTCCACACCTACAATCACCACCGCGGACACACCGCACTCAAGGGCCAACCACCCGCCAGCCGCGTCCCCAACCTCACAGGGCAATACACATAGGCCCTGACGCCGCCCGGCGGACGGGAATCCGACGGCAGGGCCCGGCCCTCGCCTCGGCGTACGACCCGCGCTGTGCCCCGGTCCGGTGGGCCGGGGCACAGCCGTGTCGCGGCTCAGTCCCGGGCCTGACGCCGCCCGGCGGACGGGAATCCGACGGCAGGGCCCGGCCCTCGCCTCGGCGTACGACCCGCGCTGTGCCCCGGTCCGGTGGGCCGGGGCACAGCCGTGTCGCGGCTCAGTCCCGGGCCGCCTCCGCCCCTCCCCCGGCCCCCCCCCGGCGCCCCGTCCCCCGGCGCCCCGTCCTCGTACGCGCGCGCCGACGCCTCCGCGTGGGCGAGCCGCCGCAGCGCGCTGAACATCGCCTCGCCCAGGACCGTGCCGACGACCACGCTCTCCACCAGGTCCTCCCGCGCCACCCCTCGGCTGACGTAGCCGAGGTCGATGAGCGCGGCCTGCTCGGCGACGGCCGCGTACCGGTCGAGCAGGTCGATGAACGCCCCGTGCCCGGCCCCGCGCAGCGCCACCAGGACCTCGGCCAGGGACTCCGCTCCCGCGCTCGCCGGCCCGGCGCGCCAGCCCATGCGCTCGATCAGTCCCGCCACTTCTTCGCGGGCTTCCTCCAGTTCGGGCCCCGGGGCGTCGCTGGACGACGGTACGAGACGCTTGGCCGCCACCCCGAGGACCTTGTGCACCGGCTGAGCCGGATCCTCCATGGCCCGCAGGACGTCCCGGATGGCCGACAGCGGAAGTCCGCCCACGTCGAGCAGGGCCCGGATCAGCCGCAGCCTCCGCTCGTGCCCGGCGTCGTAACGCGCCTGATTGGGGCTTGTCAGCCGGCCGGGGGGCAGCAGTCCCTCCCGTACGTAGAACTTGATCGTCGGTACCGGCACCCCGGACCTGCGGCTCAACTCACCCATGCGCACTGCGCGTTCGCTCCCTCTGCTTGTCAATCAGGGACCCATCATAGATAGTTCGACATGGATAGCGGAGAGCGCCACTATCCATAATCGGATCGAGTCTCAAGGGGGACCCATGCCTCAATGGCGTACCTGGCACCGCCCGTTAGTCGTCTTCGCCGCCCTGATGGCAGCGATGACCGTCGTCTCCGGCGTCGGTCTGCTGGTGGACGACCGCGTCCTGGCAGGCGCGGCGATCTGGGCCAAGCCCTTCAAGTTCGCGGTGTCGTTCGTGGTGTACGCGCTCGCGCTCGCCTGGATGCTGACGCTGGTCACCCGGGGCCGGCGCACCGGCTGGTGGGCCGGAACCGTCGTCGCCGTCGCGAGTCTGGGCGAGATGGTGATCATCACCGGGCAGGTGATCCGCGGGAAGCGGAGCCACTTCAACGTGGCCACACCCTTCGACAACATGCTGTTCCAGGTGATGGCGGTGACCGTCGTCGTCCTGTGGGCCGGCACCCTGGTCATCGCCGTCCTCCTGCTGCGGGCCCGGATCGCCGACCGCGCCTCGGCGCTGGCGATCCGCGCGGGCGTCCTCCTGGCCCTCGCGGGGGCCGGTTTCGGCTACCTGATGACCCAGCCCACCCCGGAGCAGCGGGCGGCGGACCGGCGGGGCGCGGCCGATGTGGTCGGCGCCCATGCGGTCGGCGTGCCGGACGGCGGCCCTTCGATGCCGTTCACCGGGTGGTCGACGACCGGAGGCGATCTACGCGTCCCCCACTTCGTGGGCATGCACGCGCTCCAGGCCCTCCCGCTGTTCCTGCTCGTGCTCGTGGCGCTGGCCCCGAGGGTGCCCCGGCTGCGGGACGCGCGGGTGCGGCTGCGCCTGGTGCGGGTGGCCTCGGTTTCGTACGCGCTGCTCGTCGCGCTCGTGCTGTGGCAGGCGTTGCGCGGCCAGCCGCTGATCCACCCGGACGGCGCGACTCTCGCCGCCACCGCGGCCCTCGCCACCGCCACCGCCGCCGGGACGTACGCGGCGCTGCGTCCGGGCCGGAAGCGGACTCCCGGCCCGGACGGCCGAGCGGCGGACGGGCCGTCCCTCAGACGGACTTCTGGTACGAGCGGAACGTGCGCGTCGACAGCGCCACCGCGGCCAGGGCGAGCAGCAGCAGACCGCCGCAGCGGGTGACGACCAGCTGCCAGTCGGGCCCGGCGCCCAACGCGGAACGTCCGGCCACCATGGCCCAGTCGACCGGGTTGAAGGCGGCGATCTCCCGCATCCAGCCGGGCATCTGGCTCGGGGCCATGAAGGACGTCGACAGGAAGGTGAGCGGCATCAGCAGGAAGGTGTTGATGCCGATGATCGACTCCCGCTCCCGCACGATCATGCCCACGGCGTTCGAGAGCGCCCCGAAGACCGTGCCGAGCAGCACCGAGGCGACGATCAGGATCAGCAGCCCGGCCGCCCCGCCCGGGTAGCCGGCCCCGGCCGCCCATCCGAGCAGCAGGATGACCACGGACTGGGCGGTGTTGGCGATGCCGTTCTGCACGACGTTGGCGTTCATCAGGGCGTTCCGGCTGACCGGCGTGGTCAGGAAGCGGTTGAGCGTGCCGCGCTCGATCTCCTCCAGGGTGCCCATGCCGGCCCACATGCTCGACCCCAGCGCGCTCATCACCACGATGCCGGGGACGAGGTAGTCCAGGTAGGAGGTGGTGCCGAAGCCGCCGAGCTCGACCACCTTCCTGAACAGGTTGCCGAAGAGGAAGAGCCAGATCACCGGCTGGATCAGGGCCATCGCCAGGAAGACGGGCTGCCGGAGGATCGACATCAGCTGCCGTTGCGTCATGTACCAGGTGTGCGCGAGGGCCTGACCGCTCATCGGGCGCCTCCCGCGAGGGCGGGCTCGGGGGCGGTCGCCGCACCCTCGGACTCCGCGTCCTGGAAGCGGCGGCCGGCGTACCGCAGATAGACGTCGTCCAGTGAGGGGCGGGCGACGGTGGCCGCCGCGACGGTGGCCCCGGCCCGCTCCAGGGCGGCCAGCAGCACGGGTACGGCGGCGGCGCCGTCCTCGGCCCGTACGCTGACCCGGCGCCCCTCGGCCACCGCCTCGTGCACCCCGGGCAGGCCGGTGAGCGCGGTGACGGCCTCGGGACCGGCGTCCGCGCGCAGCTCGACGTGGACGGCGTCGCCGCGCAGCTCGCCCTTGAGCTCGTCGGGGGTGCCCTCGACCACGATCCGGCCGCGGTCGACGATCGCGATGCGTTCCGCGAGCCGGTCCGCCTCCTCCAGGTAGTGCGTGGTGAGGACGATGGTCAGGCCCTCCTCGTCGGCCAGCCGGGATATCTCGTCCCACATCGCCGTACGGGCCTCCGGGTCGAGACCGGTCGTCGGCTCGTCCAGGAACAGCACCTCCGGGCGGTGCATCAGCCCGAGCGCCACGTCCAGGCGGCGCAGCATGCCGCCGGAGTACCCCTTGACCAGGCGCTTCCCGGCGTCCGCGAGAGCGAACCGCTCCAGCAGCTCATCGGCGCGGCGCTGCACGGCGGCCCCCCGCATCCCGTACAGCCGGCCCTGGAGGAGCAGGTTCTCGCGGCCGGTGGCGACCGGGTCGGCGCCGGACTTCTGGGCGACGACTCCGATCGCGCGGCGCACCCGGTCCGGGTGGGCGAGGACGTCGTGCCCGGCGACGGAAGCGGCCCCGGAGTCGGGGCGGGCGAGGGTGGTGAGGATCTTGACGGTGGTGGACTTCCCGGCGCCGTTGGGGCCGAGGAGCCCGAAGACGGTGCCGGCGGTGACGGTGAGGTCCATACCGCGCAGTGCGGCGACCCCTCCCGGATAGGTCTTGACGAGTCGTCGCGCCTCGACAGCGGACGCACGGGTGCTCATGACGGAGCTCTCCTGTGTTCGGCCGGACGTCCGGTGCTCCGGACGTCGTCGGGCCGGACCCTGTGGGGAGTGCCGGGCTATCCTGGGTGTGCCGCACCTCGATCGCCCGGGCCGCCTCCACGGCTGTCCGGCTTTGGGGTTCGAGACCCCGGCGCGGACTGCTGCAACAGCCCCGCCGGGGTTTTCCTCTGCCTACTCCCGGTCGTCGAGGTCCTGCCAGTCCCGCGGGACCTCGCCGGTCTGGTGGAACGACCTCCACTCCTCGATGCCGCTGATGGCGGCCTCGTCGATCTCCTTGCGGAATCTACGGATCCACTCCAGCTGCGCCTCCAGCATGTGGAGCTGGTACTCCGTCTCCACGACGAAGACGCGGGGCAGCGAGTCCCCGAGCTGGGCGAGCACCCCGCGCAGCGCCGCGGCCCGCACGGTCTGCGCCTGTTCCCGGTCCAGGAGGAGTTCCGCCACCTCGTCCGGGGGCAGTGCGGGGAGCAGGGCCAGTGCCGTGTCGAAGACCGGGTACTCCTCGGCCGGCACCGCGATCAGGTCGGACAGCCAGTGCAGCATCTCGGCGCGCCCCGCCTCGGTGAGCCCGTACAGCGTGCGCTCCGGGCGGTTGCCCTGCCGCTGCACGCCCGCCACCTCGACGTACCCGTGCTTCTCCAGGTTCTGGACGACGGTGTACAGCGAACCGAAGTTGATCTTCACGCTGTGCTGCTTGCCGCGCCTGCGGAGGGTCTGGGCGATCTCGTACGGATGCATGGACCGCTCGGCGAGCAGCACCATCACCGTGAGCGCCAGCGGATTGCCGAGCTTGCGCCGCTTGGCCACCGCCGCCCCACCCCCGCACATTCCTCGCTGACGAATACTCGTGGCCGAACATAGCTCGATTTCCGAAGACGCGTCAACCACGATGTATCGCGATTCTCGGCTTCGCTCTCCGAGCCGGCCGCCGGAAGTCGTGGAAGGATCTCCGGCTTCCGGCCAATCCGCCCGGGCACCGGCTCCGAATCACCCCCGGAGAGCGATGACCACCGAAGGGAACCCCGCGTGAAAGAAGCCGTGTACATCAGCGGAACGGCCTCGGCGGGGCCCGACCTCCAGGAGCTGATGGGCCGCGTCGCCCGGGGCGACCAGGACGCCTTCGCCCAGGTCTACGACGCGGTGAGCGGACCGGTGCTCGGACTGGTCCGCGGTGTGCTGCGCGACCCCGCCCAGTCGGAGGAGGTCGCCCAGGAGGTCCTGGTGGAGGTGTGGCGCACCGCCTCCCGCTTCCAGCCGGCCCGGGGCAGCGCCATGAACTGGGTGCTGACCCTCGCCCACCGCCGCGCCGTCGACCGGGTCCGCTCGGCGCAGGCGTCGGCCGCCCGCGAGCACAAGGCCGCCCTGCTCGACCGCACCCCCGCCTTCGACGAGGTCACCGAACAGGTCGAGACCCGTCTGGAACGCGAGCAGGTGCGCCGCTGCATGCGGACGCTGTCCGAGCTCCAGCGGGAGTCCGTCACCCTGGCGTACTACCGGGGGCTCACCTATCGCGAGGTGGCCGAACTCCTCGCGGTGCCGCTCGGCACGATCAAGACTCGACTGCGCGACGGGCTGATCCGGATGCGCGACTGCCTCGGGGTGACCTCATGACCGACGCCGGACTCCACACGCTGACGGGCGCCTACGCCCTGCACGCCCTGCCGGACACGGAGCGCCGCGACTTCGAACGGCACCTCGGCGACTGCGAAGCCTGCTCCACCGAGGTCCGCGAGTTCTCCGAGACCGCGACCCGCCTCGGCCTGGCCGCCGCCGCCCCGGTCCCCGGGGGCCTGCGGGAGCGGGTGCTCCGGGAGATCACGACCGTACGCCAGGAGCCGCCCGCCGTCCCCCGCCGCGAGCGCTCACCGGACCGGCGGGGCGGGGCGGCCCGGTGGCCCCGGTTCGCCCTGGCCGCGTGCCTGGCCGCGGCGGCGGGCTTCGGCGGCATCGCCGTGTGGCAGCACCAGGAGGCGCGGGACGCCCAGCGGCAGGCGGACGCCACCCGGCGCCAGGCCGATCAGGTGGCCCGGGTACTGGCCGCCCCCGACGCGAAGACCGCGTCCGGCGCGCTGGAGGACGGGGCGAAGGGCACGGTGGTGGTCTCCCGGAGCGAGGACCGGGCGGTGTTCCTGGCCTCCGGGCTGGCCGACGCCCCGAGCGGCAAGGTGTACCAGCTGTGGTTCGACGACGGCGGCACGATGCGCCCGGCGGGCCTGCTGCGCGCCACGGGCCCGTCCTCGACCACGTACACCACGCTGCTCGACGGCCCGGTCGGCGGGGCCACCGGCATGGGCGTCACCGTGGAGCCGGCGGGCGGTTCGGCGCGGCCCACCTCGGACCCGGTGGCGCTGATGGAGCTGCCGGCGTGATGCGTGTGCCCGGGAGTGGTCCCCCGGGCACACGGCTCAGCCCCGGCGCGGCGGGCGCGGGAAGAAGCCGCTGGTGCGCGCGGCGTACGCGGCGAAGCCCGGGCGGTCGGCCATGTGCCGTTCCAGGAGGGCCTTGCCGCTGCCGCCGATGAGCAGATACGTCATCAGGGCGGGCGCCACCAGCGTGGCAGCGGCGGCGGCCGGGGCCTGGCAGACGATCAGGAACAGGCCCCACCAGACGCAGAAGTCCCCGAAGTAGTTCGGGTGCCGGGTCCAGGACCACAGCCCCCGGTCCATGATCTTGCCCCGGTTGTCCGGGTCGGACTTGAACCGGGCCAGCTGGTGGTCGCCCACCGCCTCGAAGAACATGCCGACCGCCCAGAGCGCGGTACCGGCCCAGGCGAGGGCGTTCACCGGCCCGGTGAGGTATCCGGCCGCCTGCACGGGAAGCGAGATCAGCCAGACCAGGGCGCCCTGGAGGAGGTACACCTTCCGCAGGGCGTACAGGTCCGGGTTGCCCGGCGCCTCGGCGAGCATCCTCTCGTAGCGCGGGTCCTCGCCGTGGCCGCGTCCGCGCCGGGCGATGTGCCACCCCAGGCGCACCCCCCAGACCGCGGTGAGCACCGTGACGAGCAGGCGGCGGGTGGCGTCCCCCTCCCCCGCCGACAGGCCGTACGAGACGAGGGCGACGGCGGCGAAGCCCAGTCCCCAGGCGACGTCCACGCCCCGGTGCATGCCCCGGCGCACGCCGGCCGCGAACGCGACGAGCAGGACCACCAGCGCGGCGCCCGCACACGGCGCCAGGCCCCGCGCGAACGCCTCCCAGGCGAAGCCGCTCATGCCGCGTCCCCGGCCGTGCGCAGCGCCTCGCGGGTGTCAGGCATCCCGGACTCCCCGTCACCACCGGGCCGTACGGCGAGGATCTGGTCCACGCCCATCCGCCGCTCCGCGAAGGCGAGTGCCCCGCCCGCCAGGTACAGCCGCCACACCCGTACGGCCTCCTCCCCCACCAGGTCCGTGAACCGCGCCTCCTTCTCCTCCAGGGTCCGGCGCCAGGCGTCGACGGTCCGGACGTAGTGCTCCCGCAGCCCGTGGACGTCGCGCACCTCCAACCCGGCGCCCTCCAGCAGCGCGACGGTCTCGCCCAGCGGGCGCATGTGCATGTCGGGCGCGATGTACGCCTCGATGAACGCGCCGCCGCCCGGCGCGTTCCGCCCGCGCGACATCTGCTGGACGAGCACCCGGCCGCGCGGCCGGACCATGCCGTGCAGGGTCGCCGCGAAGGCCGGGTACTGGGCGTCCCCGACGTGCTCGCCCATCTCGATGGTGGACACCGCGTCGTAACCGCCCTCGTGGTCCGGGGCCGCCGCGATGTCCCGGTAATCGCAACAGCGCACCTCGACCAACTCCTCCAGACCGCGCTCGGCCACCTGGTGGCGCACGTACGCGGCCTGTTCGGCGGCGAGGGTGACCGCAGTGACCCGGACGCCGTGCCGCTGGGCCGCGTACAGCGTCAGCGAGCCCCAGCCGCAGCCGATGTCCAGCAGCCGCGCGCCGGGGCGCAGCCCCAGCTTCCCGCAGATCAGCTCCAGCTTGTCGCGCTGCGCGTCGGCGGGGCCGTACGCGGGGTCGTCGCTGGTCCAGTAGCCGCAGGAGTACGCCATCGTCTCGTCCAGGAGGAGGGCGTAGAAGGCGTTGGAGAGGTCGTAGTGGTGGCTGATCGCGGCCCGGTCGCGGGCCTTGCTGTGCAGGGCGCCGTCGAGTCCGGTGGCGCGGGCGGCGGGCACGGGCGGCCGGGGCCCGGCCGCCCCGAGGCGCACCGCGGT
>NZ_JAAGNI010000300.1 GCF_010550605.1 Streptomyces sp. SID9727 | reverse complement strand
CGGCAGTGGCTTGTGGAAGCGCTGTCGCTCAACGGATAAAAGGTACCCCGGGGATAACAGGCTGATCTTCCCCAAGAGTCCATATCGACGGGATGGTTTGGCACCTCGATGTCGGCTCGTCGCATCCTGGGGCTGGAGTCGGTCCCAAGGGTTGGGCTGTTCGCCCATTAAAGCGGTACGCGAGCTGGGTTTAGAACGTCGTGAGACAGTTCGGTCCCTATCCGCTGTGCGCGTAGGAATATTGAGAAGGGCTGTCCCTAGTACGAGAGGACCGGGACGGACGAACCTCTGGTGTGCCAGTTGTTCTGCCAAGGGCATGGCTGGTTGGCTACGTTCGGAAAGGATAACCGCTGAAAGCATCTAAGCGGGAAGCCTGCTTCGAGATGAGTATTCCCACCAACTTGATTGGTTAAGGCTCCCAGTAGACGACTGGGTTGATAGGCCAGATGTGGAAGCCCGGTAACGGGTGGAGCTGACTGGTACTAATAGGCCGAGGGCTTGTCCTCAGTTGCTCGCGTCCACTGTGTTAGTTCTGAAATAACGAACAGCCGTGTTGTTGCCCGGTTGGTTCTAATTTCATAGTGTTTCGGTGGTCATTGCGTTAGGGAAACGCCCGGTTACATTCCGAACCCGGAAGCTAAGCCTTTCAGCGCCGATGGTACTGCAGGGGGGACCCTGTGGGAGAGTAGGACGCCGCCGAACAATTATTGTGGGAAAGCCCCGTGCCGATGGCACGGGGCTTTTCTGCGTTTCAGCTCGGGCGACCGTGGGCGGGCGCGTGGTGGCCCGCCAGCCCATCGATCGGACGTCGCTCCCGGGAACGTAAGCGCTCAGGCGGTCGAACTCCGTGGCCTCCCCGCGTGTGAGAACGCGTGTGAGAACGCTGGAGCGACCGTTGAGTTCGGCATTCTGGCGAGGCGCGACGGGGCGCTTGCGGCTTGTGAACGGCGGAAGGACGCGCACGGTCCATGGCGCGCGGCGGCTGTGCCGGATCAGCGGGGCCGGCGGCAGCGCTCGGCATCACGGCGGGTGTGGACAGCCCTTAGGCGCCCAGTTCGTGCGACGCGGCGAGGGATCGGGCCCAGCAGGTCCTGGCCACGCCAGGGGAAACGCGCGCAGTGCCGTCTTTCGGCGATGGCCCTGCTGCCGTAGCGGTCCGCCGAGCGGGGACGAGGGGCCGTGCTGGTCCCGGAGCGGCGCCCGCATGTGACGGCGTCGAAGCCCCGGGCCGCTGTCCGCGTCTTTGGACAGTTCGCGCCGGCCGCCTCCAGGATGGGCAGGCGGCCGGCGTTCACGGGGCGCCGCCGATCGCGCGTGCCGGCAGTCGTGCTGCCGTACCGCCCGCCCCCGAGACGGTGTCAGTTCTTGCTGTCGAAGCCGGGCAGCCCCGCTGCCCTGGCCAGGTCGAGGTCGAGCGCTTCGCGGCGGATGCGCTGGTCCACGTAGAGAAGGGCCGTGACTCCGGCTGCGAGCGGATACGTGAGGGTGGCGGCGACCACGTCACCGATGGCGGTGATGATCAGGAACGGCCAGCCGAACTCGGTGGTGGCTTCCCCGGAGAGGAGGGAGCTCAGGGTGCCGTCGTCCACTCCCATCGCGACGACGCCGAAGGGGATGCCGACCACCAGCCCGACGACCAGCGTCAGCAGCCAGGTCAGCGCGAGGATGCCGAACGTCCGCCACCAGGCGCCCCGGACGAGCTTCGCGGAGCGACGCATGGCGGCGGCCACCGACTGCCGTTCCAGCATCAGCGCGGGCGCGGCCAGGCTGAATCGGACCGACAGCCACAGGAAGACGGCTGTCGCGGCGAGCAGCCCGAGGAATGCGAGGCCGACTCCCGCAGTGTCGCCGATCAGGAATCCGGGGAGGACGCCGGCGGTCATGATCACTCCGCCCATGACGGCGAGCAGGAGGGTCAGGCCCAGCAGGGGGAGGAGCCTGGGTCGGGCTTCGGCCCAGGCTTCGGACAAGGTGACCTGGCGGCCCAGCACGGAGCGGCTGATCACCACGGTCATGACCGACGTGGTGAAGATCGTGGCCAGCATCGAGATCAACAGGGGCGGGGCGAGGTCCAGGAGGCTGTACCGGAGCGATTCGGTGGCCTGACGCAGCGCCTCGGAGCCGGTGGCGTCGCTGTCGACCGAGGGAGGGTTCGGCAGCAGATTGCGCTGGATGAGGAGGATGGCGGTCTGGGCGATCACGGCGACCGCGAGCGTGATGCCGAGCACCGTGCGCCAGTGGGCGCGCATGGTGGAAACGGTGCCGTCCAGGATCTCGCCGATGCCGAGCGGGCGGAGCGGGATGACTCCGGGCTTCGCCGCCGGCGGCGGGCCGCCCCACCCCGATCCTTGCGGCGGAGGGCCCCATCCGGCGTCCCGCGGCGGGGAGTTCCAGCCGGGGCCGGGGCTGTGTGCACGGGTGCCCCGACCCGGGTGGGGCGCCGGGGCGGCGGAGCCGATGCGGGTGGGGCTCGGAGGGGACCACTGGCCGGCGGGCGGCTGCTGGGCGGCCCAGGTCCCCGAGGGAGCGGCGTCGTCGGCCGGCTTGGAGGGGTGGGGGATGCCCGTTTCCGGGCCGTCCGTCTCCCGGGCGGCCGTTGGCTTGCCGTCGGTCTCCCGACGGTCCGCGTTCTGGCCTGTCGCGTCCTGAGCTGCCGTTTCCCGACCAGCCGTCTTCCGATCCGCCGCTTCTCGGTCGGCCAGTTCTCGGTGGTCCGTTTCGCGGCCGTTCGTCTGCTGGTCGTCGGAGGGGGCGGATCCGGGCGAGGCCCAGCCCGGAGTGTCGTTCATGGTCGCTCCTTCGCGGTCCTGTCCGCGCGTCGCGGCGTCAGGCTGGCAGCCATCGTGTCACGCGTCGACGCCATCCGGGCCGGGCCCTGTGACCGGCTCGTGCCTTCAGCTCCGGGCGGGTCACCGGGCAGACTGGGCGGATGGCTGATCAGGACGCGCAAACGCCCGTGGGCATCGAACCCGCCGGGCTGCCCTCAATTCGCTGGGACGAACCTCCGGAAGGCCCCGTGCTGGTGCTCCTCGACCAGCGGCGGCTGCCCGCGGAGGAGACGGAGCTGGTGTGCACCGACGTGCCGGCTCTGGTGGACGCGATCAGGACGCTCGCCGTGCGGGGGGCGCCCCTGCTGGGGATCGCCGGAGCTTACGGGGTGGCCCTGGCGGCGGTGCGGGGCTATGACGTGGCGGAGGCCACCGGGCTCCTGGAGCGGGCCCGGCCCACCGCTGTGAACCTGGGGTACGGCGTGCGGCGGGCCGCCGCGGCGTACTGGGCGGCACTCGACAAGGGAGCCGGTCAGGAACGGGCCGGGGCGGCCGCGCTGGCGGAGGCCAAGGCGCTGCACCAGGAGGACGCCGAGGCCAGCGGCCGGATGGCCAGGCACGGGCTCGCCCTGCTGGACGAGCTGGTTCCGGGCGGGGGCCACCGGCTGCTGACCCACTGCAACACGGGGGCGCTCGTCTCCGGGGGTGAGGGCACCGCCTTCGCGGTGGCGCTCGGGGCCCACCGGGAAGGACGACTGAGGCGGCTGTGGGTGGACGAGACCCGTCCGCTGCTGCAGGGCGCCCGGCTCACCGCGTACGAGGCGGCGCGCAACGGCATGCCGTACAGCCTGCTCACGGACAACGCGGCGGGGTCGCTGTTCGCGGCGGGGGAGGTGGACGCCGTGCTGATCGGGGCGGACCGCATCGCCGCGGACGGGTCGGTGGCCAACAAGGTGGGGAGCTATCCGCTGGCGGTGCTCGCCAAGTACCACCACGTACCGTTCATCGTGGTCGCGCCGACGACGACCGTCGATCTGCTCACCGCGGACGGCGCGTCCATCATCGTGGAGCAGCGTTCCGGGCGGGAGGTGACGGAGCTCACAGTCCCACCGCGTGGAGCGGGGGACGAGGAGGTGGGCGGGGTGCTCGTCGCCCCGGTGGGGACTCAGTCGTACAACCCCGCCTTCGATGTCACGCCGCCGGAGCTGGTCACGGCGATCGTCACGGAAGAAGGCGTGATCTCGCCGGTCACGGGGGCCGGGCTGGCAGAGCTGTGTGCCAGATCATCGCAGGTAACCATGAGCTAATGGGATGATGTCGTTTATGAAGGGACGCGTCCTTGTCGTCGACGACGACACCGCACTGGCCGAGATGCTCGGCATTGTGCTGCGTGGTGAGGGTTTCGAGCCGTCGTTCGTAGCGGACGGCGACAGGGCACTTGCTGCATTTCGAGAGGCGAAGCCGGACCTGGTCCTGCTCGACCTCATGCTGCCCGGCAGGGACGGCATCGAGGTCTGCAGGCTGATCAGGGCCGAGTCGGGTGTGCCGATCGTCATGCTGACTGCCAAGAGCGACACGGTTGACGTGGTGGTGGGCCTGGAGTCCGGGGCCGACGACTACATCGTCAAGCCGTTCAAACCGAAGGAGTTGGTGGCCCGGATCAGGGCACGTCTGCGCAGGTCCGAAGAGCCGGCCCCGGAGCAGCTGACCATCGGGGACCTGGTCATAGACGTCGCCGGGCACTCGGTGAAGCGGGACGGGCAGTCCATCGCCCTGACGCCGCTGGAGTTCGACCTGCTGGTCGCGCTCGCGCGCAAGCCGTGGCAGGTCTTCACCCGTGAGGTGCTCCTTGAGCAGGTCTGGGGTTACCGGCACGCGGCGGACACTCGTCTGGTCAACGTTCATGTGCAGCGGCTCCGCTCCAAGGTCGAGAAGGACCCGGAGCGGCCGGAGATCGTGGTGACGGTCCGAGGCGTCGGTTACAAGGCCGGACCGAGCTGACATGTCCCTGGGTAGCACTGCTCCGAAGCCCGGGGAGCCGGGAGTCCGTGCGGAGCGGGCTGCCGGTTCAGGGCGCACCTCGTCCCCCGTCGAGCGCTTCCTGCAGGGCGGCCGGTTGTTCCAGGACCGGGCGCCCGGCGGGCCGGTGCCGCGCTTGCTGATGCGCTGGGTGCGGCGTCCGCTGCTCCCCGTCGTCCGGCTCTGGCGGCGCAACCTCCAGCTGCGGGTCGTCGCGGGCACGCTGCTGATGTCGCTCGGAGTGGTGCTGCTGCTCGGCCTCGTCGTGATCGGGCAGGTGCGCAACGGCCTGCTCGACGCGAAGGGCAAGGCTGCCCAGACCCAGGCCGCGGGCGGCTTCGCGGCCGCCCAGGAGAAGGCCAACGCGCCGCTCACCCCCGTCGCCGGGCAGGGCGACGACGTGGCGGACGGCACGATAGAGAACAACTCCTGGCGCACCGAGCTCGTCGACCAGCTCGCCAGCGGCGGCAAGAACGCCTTCAACGTGATGGCGCTCAGTGCCGACGAGGGGGCCCGTGCGCCCCGTGGTTCGGGGCACGTCAAGGCGGCCAGCATCCCGCAGAGCCTGCGGGACGCGGTGAACAAGGGCCCCGGCGCCTTCCAGACGTACTCACTGATCGAGTACGAGAACGGGCAGGAGTCCCAGCCCGGCCTCATCGTCGGCAAGCGCCTCTACGACATCGACCGCGACCCGTACCAGCTCTACTACGTCTTCCCGCTGACGCAGGAGGAGAAGTCCCTGAACCTGGTCAAGGGCACGCTGGCGACCGCCGGCCTGTTCGTGGTGGTGCTGCTGGGCGCCATCGCCTGGTTCGTGGTGCGCCAGGTCGTCACCCCCGTACGGATGGCCGCGGGCATCGCCGAACGGCTCTCCGCCGGCCGGCTCCAGGAGCGGATGAAGGTCACGGGCGAGGACGACATCGCCCGGCTCGGCGAGGCGTTCAACAAGATGGCGCAGAGCCTCCAGCTCAAGATCCAGCAACTGGAGGAGCTGTCCCGGATGCAGCGGCGGTTCGTCTCGGACGTCTCGCACGAGCTGCGTACGCCCCTGACGACAGTACGGATGGCCGCCGACGTCATCCACGAGGCACGGGTCGACTTCGACCCCGTCACAGCCCGGTCCGCCGAGCTGCTGGGCGACCAGCTCGACCGTTTCGAGTCGCTGCTCTCCGACCTGCTGGAGATCAGCCGCTTCGACGCCGGCGCCGCCGCGCTGGAGGCGGAGCCGATAGACCTGCGGCAGGTGGTGCGCCGGGTGATCGGCGGCGCCGAGCCGCTCGCCGAGCGCAAGGGCACCCGGATCCGGGTCGTCGGCGACGAGCAGCCGGTGATCGCCGAGGCCGACGCACGACGCGTCGAGCGGGTCCTGCGCAACCTCGTCGTCAACGCCGTCGAGCACGGCGAAGGGCGCGATGTGGTCGTGCGCATGGGCGCGGCCGGCGGAGCGGTCGCCGTCGCCGTCCGGGACTACGGCGTGGGGCTGAAGCCCGGCGAGGCGACCCGGGTCTTCAACCGCTTCTGGCGGGCCGACCCGGCCCGGGCCCGGACCACCGGCGGTACCGGCCTGGGCCTCTCCATCGCGGTGGAGGACGCGCGGCTGCACGGCGGCTGGCTCCAGGCGTGGGGCGAGCCCGGCGGCGGTTCCCAGTTCCGGCTGACGCTGCCGCGTACGGCGGACGAGCCGCTGCGGGGCTCGCCGATACCCCTGGAGCCGGAGGACTCGCGGCGCAACCGGGAGAGCCGGGAGCGGGCCGAGGACGCTTCCGCCCCGGGCGGCGGGAACCGGCTGCTCGCCGTGCCCTCGCAGCACGCCGGTACGGGCCGGGCCCCGCTTCCGGTGCCGGCCAGGACCGCGCCCGCATCGGTGCATCCAGCGGCCCTGCCGGGCAACGGGGCGCGGGTGGTGCCGCGTCCTTCGGAGGAACGGCAGGCCGGTCACAACGACTCTCCGGGGCACGAACCGGGGCGGGAGGACACGATCCGTGAGGACTGACCGTCGTCAGGGCGGCCGTGGGCGTGCGGTGGGGGCGACCGTGCTGGCCGGATGCGGCGCGCTCGTGCTGTCGGCGTGCGGCTCGATGCCCGTCTCCGGGGACGTCAAGGCCGTCGACGCCTCGCAGCCCGGCGATTCCCAGGTGCAGGTGTACGCCGTCGCCCCACGGGACGGCGCCACCCCGAACGAGGTGGTGGACGGCTTCCTCGAATCGATGACCAGCGACGACTCCGACTTCCGGATCACGCGCAAGTACCTCACCAAGGAGGCGTCGCGGCGGTGGAAGCCGAGCGCGGAGACCACCGTGCTGGCCAAGGCGCCCAACCGGAGCGACCGCCCGGCCCGCGACCACGACCGCAGTACGACCGAGGTCAGCTTCACCCTGACCGGGGAGCAGGTGGCGACGGTCGACGCGCGGAACGCGTACCAGCCGCTCGTGCCGACGGACTACTCCCGCACGGTCCACCTGGTGCGGGAGAAGACGCCGGAGGGCAGGGAATGGCGCATCGACTCCGTGTCGGACGGCCTGGTGCTCGGCCAGTCCGACTTCAAGCGGCTGTACCGCTCGGTCAATAAGTACTACTTCGCGACCGGTCGGTCCGACGCGGACGCCACTCTCGTCGCCGACCCCGTCTACCTCCGCAACCGGACCGACCCCGCGACGGGGATGGACACGGTGACGCAGGCGGTCCGCAGCCTTCTGCGGGGCCCGACCGACTGGCTGCGGCCGGTCGTCGCCTCCCGCTTTCCCACGGGGACGGACCTCCGCAAGGGGGTCGCCTCGCTGACGCCGGACGACCGCAACGTCCTGAAGGTCCCGCTCAACAGGAACGCGGACGGGACCGGGCAGCGGGTCTGCCGGATGATGGCCTCGCAGGTCCTCTTCACTCTGCGGGACCTGACGTCCGCGCGGGTCGAACAGGTGGAGTTGCAGCGTTCCGACGGTTCGCCGCTGTGCGTGCTCGACGCGGACCAGGCCGAGGAGTACGCCCCCGACGGCTCCTCGGGCGGACCCGACAGCCAGTACTTCGTCGACGCCAAGGGCCGGGTGGAGCGCATCCCGGGCAGCACCAGGGGCAGCGGCGAGCCGGAGCCGGTGGCCGGACCCTTCGGCGAGGGCGCGCTGAAGGTGAGCGCGGTCGGCGTGGCCCGGGACGAGCAGTCGGCGGCGGTGCTCTCCCAGCACGACGAGTCGCTCTACGTGGCCTCCATCGCCGTGGACGGCGAGCTCCCCGTACCGGCTGTGACGAGCAGGGCGGCCGACCCCGACGACCGGCTGACGGCGCCCAGCTGGGACGGCCGGGGCGACCTCTGGGTGGCCGACCGCGACCCGGAGAACCCCAGGCTGCTGCGGCTTCCCCACGGCACGGACAAACCGCGTGAAGTGAGCGTGCCGGACCTGGGCGGCAGCCGCATCGCCGGGCTGCGGCTCTCCTCGGACGGGGTGCGCATAGCGCTGCTGCTGACGAAGGACGGCCACACGACCCTGAAGATCGGCCGGATCGAACGGCTCGGCCCGCAGGACGACGCCCAGGTGTCCGTGGTCGACCTGCGCCAGGCGGCGCCGCAGTTCGCGGACGTGACGGCGGTGTCCTGGTCCGGCCGCAGCCGGCTCGTGGTCGTCGGCAAGGAGCAGGGCGGCGTGCAGCAGGTCCGTTACGTGCAGGCGGACGGCTCGACCCCCTCCTCGGGCGTCCTGCCCGGGGTGAACCAGGTGCTGGCCATCGCCGCCGCCGACGACGAACAGCTGCCGCTGATGGCGGACACCTACGGCGACGGGATAGTCAAGCTCCTCCCCGGGGACAACTGGCAGACCGTGCTCAAGGAGGGCTCGGCGCTGGTCTACCCGGGCTGACAGCGCCGCCGGGCGGGTTTTCCACAGGGGTGGCCCGTCGGCTCCGCAAGGAGCACAGTTGAGGTGTGCGGGGATGGTGGCGGGAGATCAGCGGGCTCGTGCTTCCCGTGTCCTGCGGCGGCTGCGGCAGGGCGCGCACGGAGTTGTGCGAAGCGTGCGGCGCACAGGTGCACGGCGGAGCGCCGCGCCGCGTGCGGCCCTCGCCGGAGCCGCCCGGCCTGCCCGTGGTGCACGCCGCCGCCGGGTACGAGGGCGC
>NZ_JAAGNI010000283.1 GCF_010550605.1 Streptomyces sp. SID9727 | reverse complement strand
CCGCGTCCCCCGCCGGCCGGCGCAACCCGGGCGCGGCGGCCCGGCGCGGGAGCGGGCGGCAGTCCGCAGCGAACGCGGCGGCCTGACCACCGCGTGATCCGAAGGCCGGCCCGTCTCCACAGGAGGCACCTTGTGGCATCGGTCCAGAACCAGCCCGACCCGGCGAGCACCGGTCCCGTCGCCGAGGCGGTGCCCGATGCCGTGGACGCCGCCGGGCCGCAGGTCTGTGACGACATGACCGTGGAGGTGGCCCTGTCCGTCATGGCCGGTGCCCGGACCGCAGGCCTGAGGGTCTGCGACGACGACGGCATGTGCACCGCACTGGTCACCCGGGCCCAGCCGGCCGTCGTCCGCGTCGGGCCCGGCTACTCGGACCGGGTCCAGCTGCGCGACAGCGCCGGCGAGGTGCTCCGGGCGATGGCCAGGCTCGGTTTCACCTGCCGCAGCGCTTCCCGGGCCGCCGCGCCCGCCCCGGCCCTCGGCCCGTTGCGGCACGCCTCCGCGATCCTCGGCAGCCCGGTGGCCGTCTGACCGCCTGATGCCCGGCGGGTGGCACGGGCCCGCGGCCTGAGCAGGCGGAAGGGCCTGACCGACGAGGTGCCGGTCGGGCCCTTCCGCGTACCCGGGGGGGGAACGTCAGTGCTCGGAATAGGTGAAGTCGCCCATGGTCCAGGCGCTGACGTCCGCGATCGCGACGCGGTACATCCCGCCCGTCTCCGGGATCCCCACCGTGCCCTGGAGGATCCGCGCCATGTGGAAGTGCAGATACTCGGGCGGGCCCTCCCTCCGGGCCGTGGCGGTGAAGACGGCGGAGAACTCGCCCAGCCGGGCCGAGTCGGTCAGGACCTCCGACACCCGCTGCCGCCACACGGCTTCGGGGGCCAGGCGGCCGGTGATGACGGCACCACCGGCGACCACGGTGAGGGACATCTGGTTGCTGTGCCCGGACTCCACCAGAGTGGCGACGTCAACGAGCAGCTCGTCAGGCTTCGACATGAGAGCCGATCTTATGCACGGGTCGGCCCGGCGTCCCCCGGCCCCTCGGACAAGCCGGTGGGCGTCGGGGCGGCCGACTCCTCCGGGGCGGCCGATTACCTCATCGGAGTGAATCCGAAAATCTATGGCGACCGC
This sequence comes from Streptomyces sp. SID9727, assembly GCF_010550605.1. Taxonomy (GTDB): domain Bacteria; phylum Actinomycetota; class Actinomycetes; order Streptomycetales; family Streptomycetaceae; genus Streptomyces. Next base: position 16,389 of record NZ_JAAGNI010000283.1, on the reverse strand, counting down.
AGTAGACATTGCTCACTGACCTGGTTAGGGTTTCTCTCGTAACCCAGAGAGACAGTGATACCCGGCAGAGACGGACTGCCGGTGGTGGACGTAGTCGCAGGACGGTGCGGCGGTGGAGTTCCGAAGCCAGGGCTGTTGCAGGACGGCGACGGGACTGACGGCCGGACCGGGTGGCCCGCAGGCAAGGGGCCGCCGGAGCGGGGCCGCTGACATGACCGTCACGGCCTCCGTGCACGCAGTACGCAGTACCCGCTGGTCAGCAGTTGATCCCGAGAGAAGAACGGAGGAGCCGCGCCATCAGGATCGCCCGGGACCGCGGCCTTCGGCCCGCCCGGGTACCGCAGGACATCGACAGTGAGGTGGTCTCCGGTCACGCAACCGCGATCCCCGCACTTCCGACAGCGGCCAGGTCGGAGCCGCGGACAAAGAAGGCCGGTGCCGAGTCCGGGCCGGCAGGTGGTGTAGTAGTTCCTTCGGGGCCTTGGTGCCAAGTGGCACCAAGGCCCCTCGACGCGTTCCACAAGAGAGGTGCAAGTGACAGCAGACGACTCGTACGGCCGTCTTGACGACGACGACTACCCCGCCTACACGATGGGCCGGGCCGCCGAGATGCTCGGCACGAGCCAGGGTTTCCTCCGCGCCATCGGCGAAGCCCGTCTGATCACCCCGCTGCGTTCGGAGGGCGGCCACCGCCGCTACTCCCGCTACCAACTGCGCATCGCCGCCCGCGCCCGCGAACTGGTCGACCAGGGCACCCCCATCGAGGCCGCCTGCCGCATCGTCGTCCTGGAGGACCAGCTGGAAGAGGCGCAGCGCATCAACGCCGAGTACCGCCGCGCGGCGGAAGAGCGGCCCGAGGACTGAGGCGGCACGGGACCGCACGGAACCGCACGGGCGCGCGTCGTGGGCGTGAGCAACCTTCCGCCGCGTACGTCGAGCCGCGCCCCCCGGGGGTTGTGTCATGGGCTGCCACGCTGCGCCGACGCCACCGGCCACCCGCCCTGACCCGCGACCCCGTGCGAGCATGAGGCGTTGTCCGCAGTGGACCGGGGGGGTCATGCCATCGTGTTCGTACCGCACTTCACGCTTCCCGAGGAGTTGTTGCTCCTCGCACACCATCCGACCGAGGGGCGCGTCGTGTGCCGGCCGTCCTCTCTCCGGCTCGGGATCGCGGGTGCCGTCGCCGGCGAGCTGGTGCTCGCGCGGCGGGTCGTCGTACAGGACGGAAAGATCACCGCGTCCGGTGGGCCGGCGCTCGGGGACTCGTTCCTCGACGCGGCGCTGGCCGGGGTCGCCGGCCGCCGCAAGGGGCACAAGCTGCAGCGGTGGGTGCGCGACACCGCCGGGGTGAAGACCAGTGCGGGCAGGACGGACGAGGTGTGGCGCCACCGGCTCGTCGCGCGGGGGGCCCTGCGCGAGGAGCGCACCCGCGCCCTGGGGGTCATCGCGCAACGCCGCCACCTCACGGGGCCGGACGACCGGACGTCCCCCGCGCGCGAGCGGGTGTCCGCCGTGGGGCACGGGGCGAGCGACGACGAGCGCGCCCGTCTGCTGGCCGCACTCGTCGGCGCGATGGGGCTGGCCAGGAACGTACTGCCGGGGGACGAGCTCTTCCGGCCGCGCAGCGAGGTGACGGCCTCCGCCGGCCGGGACCCCATAGCCCGGACGGTGCGCGACCTGATCCGCGCGAGGGAGGGCACGCCGGGGCGCGCCCGGGGCGGCGAGTCCCTGCCCGAGGGCACGGGGTGGAACCCGCTGAGCTGGATCTTCGACGGGGACGGCGGCGACGGTGGCGGGGACTGAGGGCGGCGGCGCTCCGCGTCGTACCCTCGCGTCCACGCACGGGACCCTGACGGCACACGCGCGGTGCCTGTACGGGGACGAGTACCGGCCGACCCCGGCGTGCGGGCTCGAACACCGGGAGCACTACTTCATCGAGGAGCTGACGTTCGCCGACGCGGACGCCATCCTCGCCATGCTGCGCGCGCTCTGCCCGCACATCGTGGACGGCCATCTGCCCGTGTGGGTACGGAACCTGGCCTACCGGCTGGTGCTGTTGCAGCGGCCGGACGAACCGGAGCTGTTGCGGGAGGCCGCCCGGAGCCTGCGGCTGCACGGCCCGGACTGGGACGACGTGGCCGCCGGGCTGATGGAGCGGGCCGAAGCGCGGACGTAGATCGACCTGGTCACGACGATGCCCGCCTCCTGACGGGTCGGCGTCCGGGCCGTGGGCTCCCGTGCGGGAGCCCACGGCCCGGACGCCGGGAGAGGGGCACCCCTACGGGCAGTTCTCCTCGAACTTCACGGCCGTGAGCTCCACCGGCTGCCCGTTCAGCTTCGTGCCCGCCGCCGGTGCCTGGGTGCAGACCTTCCAGTTGCTCTCCAGCAGCACCATGCGGTCCTCGGCGGCGTCCTCCACCGTGAGCGAGGTGCCGGAGTCGAGCGCGGCGCGCGCGGTGTTGACCGACGTTCCCGCGAGGTCCGGCATCCGGCCGCCCACCGCCTTCGTGGGCTCCTGGTCCTCGGCCGGGCAGCTCTCCTCGGTCTTCACGGCGCCGAAGTCCAACTTGGTGGTCGACGCGACCGACGTGCCGGCCGGCACGTTCTGGGAGCAGACTTTCCAGTTCCGGTCGAGCAGCTGCATCCGGTCCCGGCCCGCGCTGTCGTGCGAGGTCAGCGTGGAGAAGCCCTTGGCCTGCGCCGCGTCCTGCGCGGACTGGAGGCCCATGCCGACGAAGTCGGGCACGGACACCTTCGCGCCGGAGTCGTCGGCCGGCCGGGTCGTGCCCTTCGGCGCGGGAGGCTCGGCGGCGGCCTTCGGCGACGCCGTCACGGTGACCGTCGCGAGGGGCGCGGGCGTCGCCCTGCCGACGTTCTCCGTACTGCTGCCGCCGGCGCCCGCGCTCCCCGCGACGGCTCCGGCGACGAACAGGCCGGCGGCCGCCGGAACGAGGACGCGCTTGCGCGCCCAGGCGGGCAGTCCCGAGGCGGCCCCGGCCGGCTTCTCCGGGGCCGGGCCCCAGGGTTGTTGGGTGCTGTTGTTCCAGCTCATTCGTCCCCCCAAGGTGCGATTGATGGAGGCATGACCGTATACGCACGCTCCGCCGCAAGAGGAGGCAGGTCCTCCATAAGTGATGGATTCGTGACGGTCCGAAGGCTCCACCATCGGGTCCCCGTCGATCAGCATCCCCGGACGTCCTGCCGAAGGCGTGGGGGGGGCGGGGGTTCGCCGAGGGGATCAGGAGGCCGGCCGGGGAGCGGGCGCCGATGAGCCGGCGGACGGTGGGGCGGACGTCCCGGCTGGGGCGGCCGCGGTCCTGTGAGCCGGGCGGACGGACGGTGCGCTCCGGACCGGCCGCCGCCGCCCCGGAGCGCACCGCACGGGTCAGCCCGTGGTGCAGGAGACCGACGGCCAGGTCCAGGTGCCGTTGGTCTGGATGGTGACGCCGAAGTTGTTGCCGCTGCCGTTGGGCTTGGCGGTCAGCACTTGGGCACTGGGGTAACTCGCGCTGATGTTCCAGGTGGAGAGGACCTTCTCCGGGGACGGGACGTTCATCGTCACGGTCCAGTTGCTGGAGCCGGAGACCGCGACGTTGAGGTTGTAGCGGTCGCTCCACTTGTCGCCCGCGGAGAGGGTCGCGGTGCAGCCGTTGCTGCCGCCGCCGGTGTTGCCTCCGCCGTTGTCACCGCCACCGGATGTGCTGCCCAGCGTGATGCTGGAGCTGCCGCTGCTCTGGTAGCCCTCGGTGGCCATGATCATGTAGTTGAAGCTGCCGAGGTTCATCCCGTGCGACGCCCAGGCGTCGAAGTGGTTGCCGGTGGTGATGGTGCCCCCGGTCCGCTTGGACTGGCGGACGCTCCAGTACTGCTTGAACGTCTTGTTGCCCTCGATCGACGGGGCGTTGGTGCGGGTCGTCTCGTAGATGTCGTACGTTCCGCCGTCACTGGTGACCGTGCCCTTGAAGGTGCCGGTGGGCCGGTAGGTGCCCCAGTTGTCGACGATGTAGTACTCCACGAGCGGGTTCTGCGACCAGCCGTAGAGGGCCAGATAGGCGTTGCCGGAGGGGTTGAAGGAGCCGGAGTAGGTCACGCTGCGGCGGCCGCCGGTGCTCCAGCCCTTGCCCGCGACGAAGTTGCCGGTGTTGCGCCAGGACGTTCCGTAGCTGCCGCCTGATCCCAGGTTCATGGAGACGGAGCCGGGGCTGTCGGTCCAGAACGAGTAGTAGTAGCCGTTGTTGGTCCCCGTCTGGTTCGAGGTGACGGTCGTGTCGGCGGTGGCCGTGCCGGGCAGGGCGATGGCCGCGACGACCGCGATCACCAGGGCGAAGGCGCTGCGGATGAACAGCCGTATTCCGCTGGGGGGTCTGGTGCGGCTCGTCGGATGTGCGGGGGCTGCGTGCATGGGGGATGTCCTCCTGGTCCCGTGAGCAGGTGGGCGTCGGCGGGGGCCTGCCGACGGCGCTCAGTGTTGGACCGGCCCCTGGGGGTGTCAATAGTTTCGGCATGAGTTGCGAAACCTTCGACTCCCCCTGACCATAAGCGAGTTGGGCGAACCCCCAGGTCATTTGACATTTCCTCGTCCGCACCCGGGCACGCATTCGGGCGGAAGCAAGCCCTCCCCCGATCTCTCCCACCATCGATTTCGAAAGTTTCGAAGCCTCTTGGCGTCCCCTGGAGACCCCTGCCGGTGATGCCCTCTAAGGTGTGCCGGGTGGCAATCGGTGAGGGCGTACGGGCGGACACGGACAGCTCCATTCGGGAACCGGGGCGGCCCCCCTGGTGGCGGGACCACCGCGTCCCGTTGATCTCCGTCGCGGCCGTGCTGCCGCTGTACGCCGTGTGGGCCGCCTTCCTGGCCACCGGGGCCGGTGACCTCGCCGCGCAGTTCGCCTGGGCCGGGTTCACCGCGCGCCACCCGGGATCGGCGTACAACCTCTCCTGGTACGGGGGGACGCACACCGCGAACTACAGCGTCTTCTCCTCGTACGTCATGGCCTACGCCGGTGTGCGCACGGTCTCCGTCGCCTCCGGGCTCGCCGCCACCTGGCTGCTGGCCCGCCTCTTCGCCCGTACGGGCCTGCGCCGGCCGCTCCCGCCCGCGCTGCTGGGCGCCTTCGCCCTGTGGTGCAACGTCGCGTCGGGCCGCACGACCTTCGCGCTCGGCGTGGCCATCGGGCTCGTCGCCTGCCGGTACGCCCACCGGCCCGTGGTGACCGTCGTCGCGGGGGCGCTGGCCACCATGGCGAGCCCGGTGGCCGGGCTCTTCCTGGTCGTCGTGGGGGCGGCGTATCTGCTCGACCGGCGGTGGCGCACGGGCGCGGTCCTGATGGTCCCGTTCTTCGCGGTCATCGGCGCGACGACGCTGCTGTTCCCGTTCGAGGGCGAACAGCCCATGCACGCGGACCGGTTGTGGACGCCGCTCCTCGTCTGCACGGTGTTCGCGCTCGCGGCGCCCCGGGCCCGGGAGTGGCGGCTGGCCCGGTACGGGGCCGTGGTGTACGCGGTCGGCGTGGTGCTGACGTTCCTCGTCGCGTCCCCCATCGGCACGAACGTCGAGCGGCTGCTCGGCCTGGTCGCCGTGCCCGTGCTGTGCGCGGCGATCCTCGACACGGTCCGCGCCGGGGCGCGGGCGCGTACCGGGTTGCTGGCCGCCGTCCTCGTGGTCAGCGGGGTCTGGCTCGTCAGCAAGACGGTGTCCGATCTCCGCGTCACCACCACCGTGCCGGCCTGGGCGTCCCACACCGAGGGCGTCGTCGCCGCCCTCGACCGGCTGGGCGCCGACCGGGTCCGCGTCGAGGTCGTCCCCGCACGCAACCACCGCGAGGCCACCGCCCTCGCCCCGCACGTGAACATGGCCCGGGGCTGGAACCGTCAGCTGGACGTCGAGCGCGGGCGCCTCTTCTACGAGGGCGAGCTCACCCCGGACCGCTACCGCGCCTGGCTCGACCACTGGGCCGTGGGCCTCGTCGTCCTGCACCACGGGCGGCCGGACGGCCCCGCCGAGGCCGAAGCCGCCCTGATCAAGGGCGGGTTGCCGTGGCTGGACCAGGTGTGGGAGGACGACGGCTGGACGGTCTACCGGGTCCGCGAGGCCACCCCGCTCGCACCCCCGCCCGCCACGGTCACCGGCGGCAGCGACGCGGACATGGTCCTGCGCATGGAGCGGGCCGGCTCGGTGACCGTACGGGTCGCGTACTCGCCGTGGCTCCGGGTGCGGGGGGCGGACGGTGCCTGTCTGCGGCAGGACGGCGAGTGGACGCGGCTGACCGTGCGGAAGGCGGGCACGTACCGGCTGGACTCGGCGTACGGTCTCGCCCGCTTCACGGGGGGCGGCTGCTGACACGAGGCGGGTGGGGAGCGGCTGCCGACACGGGGCGGGCGCCGGGGAGCGGCTGCTGACACGGGGCGGGCGCCGGGGGGCGGCTGCTGACACGGGGCGGGCGCCGGGGGGCGGCTGCTGACACGGGGCGGGCGCCGGGGAGCGGCTGCTGACGCCGGCCGGGCGCACCGCACCGCGCCCGTGAGATCCCGGCAACACCCGGGCAATGAAATACGGCGGAAACACACGGGGTCTCTCGCCGAAACGCGAACCGGTCACGCTCGCAGTCGCTCCCACCGCTCCCCGCCCCGAGGAGGGACCCCGTGACCCCCGTGACCGTGGCCGCACCCGGTCTGGACACCGGCGACACCGCCTGGCTGCTCGCCGCCACCGCCCTCGTCCTGCTGATGACCCCTGGGCTCGCGCTGTTCTACGGCGGCATGGTCCGCACGAAGAGCGTCCTCAACATGCTGATGATGAGCTTCGTCTCGATCGCCCTGGTCACCGTGGTCTGGCTGGTCGCGGGCTATGCGCTGGCCTTCGGCGACGACGCGTTCGGCGGGCTCGTCGGCGACCTCCGCCACCTGGGCCTGGCGGACATCGGGCCGGACGCGCTGACGGGCGGGGTGCCGACCCTGCTGTTCACGACCTTCCAGCTCACGTTCGCGGTCATCACGGCGGCGCTGATCAGCGGTGCGGTGGCGGACCGTACGAAGTTCGCCGCGTGGCTCGTCTTCGTACCGGTGTGGACGCTGCTCGTATACGCGCCCGTCGCGCACTGGGTCTGGGGCCCCGGCGGCTGGATCAAGGAGGCGCTGGGCGCGCTGGACTTCGCCGGGGGGCTCGTGGTGGAGATCGCGTCCGGCGCTTCGGGGCTGGCGCTGGCGCTCGTGGTGGGGCCGCGCATCGGGTTCCGGAAGGACGCGATGCGCCCGCACAACCTGCCGATGGTGATGCTCGGCGCCGGGCTGCTCTGGTTCGGCTGGCTCGGTTTCAACGGCGGTTCCGCGCTCGCCGCGAACGGGCTCGCCGCCGCCTCGATGCTCAACACGATCGTCGCGGGCTGCACCGGACTGCTCGGCTGGCTCTTCGTGGAGCAGCGGCGCGACGGGCACCCCACCACCTTCGGCGCGGCCTCGGGCGCGGTCGCCGGGCTGGTCGCGATCACCCCGGCCTGCGGCACGGTCTCGCTGACGGGCGGTGCGGCGGTCGGGCTCGCGGCCGGTGCCGTCTGTTCGTACGCGGTCGCGTGGAAGTTCCGCTTCGGCTACGACGACGCGCTCGACGTCGTCGGGGTGCACTTCGCCGGGGGCGTCGTCGGCACCCTGCTCATCGGCCTGTTCGCGACCGCCACGATGACCGGCGGCGCGGAGGGCCTGCTGTACGGGGGCGGGGCGGCCCTGCTCCTGAAGCAGGCGGTCGCCGTGGTCGCGGTGGCGGCGTACACCTTCCTCGTGACGTACGGGATCGGCAAGGCGATCGACCGGCTGATGGGCCTGCGGGCCTCCGCCGAGGAGGAGGTCACCGGCCTCGACCAGACGCTGCACGCGGAGAGCGCCTACGATCACGGCGCGCTGGGGCACGCGGCCCCGCAGCCGGCATCGCTCCCCAGGGACAGGAAACCCGCACAGTGAAGCTCATCACCGCCGTCATACGCCCGCACCGCCTCGACGAGGTGAAGACCGCGCTCCGGGAGGCCGGCGTCCAGGGGCTGACCGTCACCGAGGCCGGTGGCTACGGCCGCCAGCACGGGCACACCGAGGTGTACCGGGGCGCCGAGTACCGCGTCGACCTGGTGCCCAAGGTGCGGATCGAGGCGGTCGTGGACGACGCGGACGAGGAGGCCGCCCTCGACGCGGTCGTCCGCGCCGCCCGGACGGACCGCATCGGTGACGGCAAGGTGTGGGTGCAGCACGTGGAGACGGTGGTGCGGGTGCGCACGGGCGAGCGGGGGCCGGACGCGCTGTAGGGATCAACGCCGCTTCAGCAGGCCCGTGTCCAGCGCCACCACCACCGCGCGCGTGCGGTCGTTGACGTCCAGCTTGGCGAAGATGCGCAGCAGGTGGGTCTTCACCGTCGCCTCGCCGATGAACAGCCGGCGGCCGATCTCCGCGTTCGAGAGGCCGTCCGCGACCGCTTCGAGGACGTCCGACTCGCGCGCGGTCAGCGCGACCGGGGCGGGGCGCCGCATCTTGGCGACCAGGCGCTGGGCGACGCGCGGGGCGAGGACGGTCTCGCCGCGTGAGGCCGCGTGGATGGCGTCCACCAGTTGCTCGCGGGTGGCGTCCTTGAGCAGATAGCCGGTGGCGCCCGCCTCCACTCCGCGTTCGATGTCCGCGTCGGTGTCGTACGTGGTGAGGATCAGCACCCGGGTCGGGGCGGGGCCCGCGACGATCGCCGTGGTGGCGCCGACGCCGTCGAGGACCGGCATGCGCAGGTCGAGCAGGGCGACGTCCGGGCGGAGGCGTTCGGTCAGGGCGACCGCCTCGCGGCCGTCGCTCGCCTCGCCGACGATGTCGAGCGTCGGCTCGGAGCCGAGCAGGGCGACCAGCCCCGCACGCATCACGGTGTGGTCGTCGGCCAGGATGATGCGCAGGGGCGCGGGAGTGGGCGTCATGGCACCTGGGGCCTCTCGTGCAGCGGGATGGTGGCGAGGACGCGGGTGCCGTCGCCGAGCGAGCTGGTGACTGTGAGCCCGCCGCCGAACTCCGCGAGGCGCCGGCGCATGCCGTCCAGGCCGAAGCCCCGGGAGTCCGCCACGACGAAGCCGCGCCCGTCGTCGGTGATCTCCAGCTCGACGCCGCCGGGGTGGGCGGTCAGGACGACGCCCACGGTGGTGGCGGCGGCGTGTTTGCGTATGTTGGCCAGGGACTCCTGGGTGCAGCGGAGCAGGGCGACCCGGGTCGGCTGGTCGCAGTCGACGTCCGCGAGTTCGGCGGTGACCGTGAGGCCGGTGTCCTCGGTGAAGCGGTCCAGGGTGCGGCGGAGCGTCGCGGCGACGGAGCCCGCGGCGACCCCGCTGCTGGGGGCGGACCCGACGAGGACCCGGGCCTCGGCCAGGTTCTCCCGGGCCGTCTGCTCGATGGACTGCAGCTGCTGGGCGCTGCGCGCCGGGTCCGCGGCGAGCTGGGACCTGGCCGCCTCGGCGAGCACGATGATCGACGCGAAGCCCTGGGCGAGGGTGTCGTGGATCTCCCGGGCGAGGCGTTCGCGCTCCTCGGCCGCTCCCTGGCGCCGCTGGCTCTCGGCCAGTTCGAGCTGGGTGCTCTGCAACTCCGCGCGGAGTGCGGCCCGTTCGTCGCGCTGGGCCAGCGCCCTGGGGGTGAGGACGGCCATCAGGACGGCGGCGGCCCAGACGGGGAGCGAGGAGAGGGTGTTGTGGAGGAAGACCTCCGGCTGCCCGCCCTCCCGCAGGCTCCCGCCGACGGTGATCCCCAGCGCCCCGAGCCCCGCGAAGAGGACGGCGCCCCGGGGGCTGTCCACGAAGACGATGAACTGGGCGAGCACCACGGTGTAGAGGGCGCCGAACCCGTCGCCCAGCCAGGCGAGGAGCCCGAGCCCCACGACGAGCACCGACAGATAGCCGTACGGGCCGGGCACCCGGCTCCCGGGGCGCAGCCGCACCCACGCGTAACAGGCGGCGACGAGAACCGTCAGGCCGAGGATGCCGAGCTTCCGGTCCCCGGGCGACCCGCCTGCCATCGTGATCAGGGTGACGAGGGCGACGAGGCCCCAGGACAGGGCCTCCCAGCCGTGGAGCACCCAGATCCAGAGCGGGTCGCCGCGTTGGGGCCGTTGAAGCATGTCCGTCAGCCTACGGGGAGGGCCGGGGCGGCCTGGGGGGCGGCCGTGGCGCGGCGCTTCCGGGGCCAGGCGCGGTCGCCGAGGAGCAGCAGGAGCGACGGCAGGATCATCATCCGGATCACCACGGCGTCCAGGAGGACGGCGACCGCGAGGCAGAAGCCCATCTGCTTCATCTCCGTGAGGTGCAGGAAGACGAAGGCCGCGAAGATCGTGACCATGACCAGGGCGGCGCTCGTGACGACCTTCGCCGAGCGGGCGATGCCTTCGAGCACCGCTTCCCGGGCCGTCATGCCGTGGTCCATGGCCTCCTTGATCCGGCTGACGACGAAGACCTGGTAGTCCATCGAGAGGCCGAAGAGCAGCACGAAGAGGAAGAGCGGGACGCGGGAGGCGATGGCGCCGAGCGAGTCGAAGTCCAGCAGCCCCTCGGCCCAGGTGCCCTGGAAGACCAGGACGAGCGCGCCGAGTGCGGCGGCCGCCGAGAGCAGGTTGAGGACGACGCCGATCAGGCCGATGACCGCCGAGCGGAAGGCGACCGCGGTCGTGACGAAGGTGAACAGCAGCAGGAAGCCGATCACCAGCGGCAGCTTGCCGCGTTCGTGGTGCACGTAGTCCTGCCCGCGTGCCACGTCACCGCTGACCGCCGTGTCGGCGCCGGTCAGCCTGCCGACGGTGGCGGGGATGTAGCGGTCGCGGAGGTGGTCCAGGGACGCGATGGCCTCGTCGGAGGGCGCGGGGTGCGGGACGGCCAGTTCGAGCACGGTGACGCGGCCGTCGGCGGAGGTGCGGAGAACGGGCTTCCCGGTGCGGGCGAAGAGCGGGTCGGCCTGGGCCCGCCGCCCGAGTTCGGCCAGCGCCGCCCTGGCCTCGGGCGCGCGGTCGGGGCTCGTACGGGTCACCACCTCGTGCTTCACGAGGAGTTCGGGGTACGCCGCGGTCAGCCGGTCGTACACCTGCATGGCCGGGATCGAGCGGGAGAAGGTGTCCTTGCCGGGGTCGACGAGCTTGAGGCCCAGGGCGGGCGCGGCGACGGCGAGCATGACCAGGACGGACGCGCACAGGGTGGCCACGGGGTGGCGCCGGGCCGGGCTCAGGAGGGCGGTGAACATCCGGCCGTTCTCGGGCTTCGGGCGCTTCGCGGCGACCGGCGCCCCGCGCTTCGCCCGCCGGGCGGCCCTGTTCGCGGCGCGGCGTTCCGCGCGGTGGCCCAGCTTGACCAGCAGGGCGGGGAGCACGGTGAGCGAGCTGAGCACGGCCACGGCGACGACGAGGATCGTGCCGGTGGCCAGCGAGGAGAAGATGACGTCCGTGGCGAGGTAGAGGGTCGCGGTGCAGACGATCACCGCGAGTCCGGAGACCACCACGGCCCGGCCGGCGGTCGCCGACGCGAGCTCCACCAGTGCCTCGGGGCCGAGCCGGCCGCCCGCACGGGCCCGTTCCTCGCGTTCGCGCTTGAGGTAGAAGAGGGTGTAGTCGACGCCCACCGCGAGGCCCATGAGCAGGAGCATGTTGGTGCCGACGCCCGGGTCGGGCAGCAGGTGCGAGGCCAGCATGGACAGGCCCATCGCCGCGGCGATCGAGGAGAGCGCGAGGAGCAGCGGCACCCCGGCCATGACCACCGAGCCGAAGACGGCCAGCAGGATGACGAGGGTGACCGGCAGGGAGAGCCGTTCGGAGAGGGCGAGGTCGTCGCCGCGCTGGTCGTTGACGCCCTTGCTGATGGCCGGCGAGCCGGTCTCCTCCACGACGAGCTCCGGGTGGGCACCGGCCACCTCGGCGGTCTCGGCGAGGAGCGGGACGACGTTCTTCTTGCCGTCCAGCTCGGGGCCCTCCAGGACGACGCTCACCCGCAGGGCGGTGCCGTCCTTCGAGGGGACGGGTGCCGCCACGTCGCGTACCTCGTCCAGGGACCGCATGCGCTGGGTGAGTTCGCGGGCCGCCTGGTCCGCCCGGGCGGTGTCCAGGGGGCCGGAGGCGGAGCGGATGAGGATGTGTTCGGTGGGCCGGCGCTGGAGGCCGGCGTCGGTGGCCATCGACTCGGCGTGACCGGCCTCGCCGACCCAGAAGTCCTTCGTGGTGGCCGGGTTGGAGCCCGCCGCGATGCCGGCGCCGAGGCAGAGGAGGACGAAGAGGAACCATCCGGTGATCGCGCGCCAGGGGTGCCGGGCGCTCCACCGGGCCAGGTGTACGGGTCGAAGTCTCATGTCCTCCATGCTGTTGCGGAGGGGGGTGCGCCCGGCAGCCTCGACCGGTGGAACGGGGGGTCCACCGGTCGGTGGACCCCCGGCTGCCGCACGGTCAGACCCGCTCCGCCAGGCGCGCCTTCGCCTCCGGCCACTCGTCCGCGAGCAGCGCGAAGTACACCGTGTCGCGCCAACTCCCGTCCGGGCGGCGGCGGTGGCGGCGCAGGACGCCCTCGTGGCGGGCTCCGAGGCGGGCGATCGCCTTCTGGGAGCGGTCGTTGAGGTGGTCGGTCTTCAGCTGGACGCGGCCCATGCCCAGGTCCTCGAAGGCGTGGGTGAGCAGGAGCAGCTTCGTCTCCGTGTTGACCGCCGAGCGCCAGTGGGCGCGCCCGTACCAGGTCCAGCCGATCTCCAGGCGTTCGTTCGCCACGTCGATGTCCATGTACGTCGTCCAGCCGACCGCCCGCCCGGTGTCCCGGCGGACGACGGCGAACGGGAGGTACGACGGGTCCGCGAGCAGGGCGGACAGGGTGGCCCCCAGCGCCTCCGGGGTGCGGGGCGTCGGACCCAGCCAGCGCCAGACCTCGTCGTCGTCCCCGCCGGCGGCGAACAGGTCGTCCAGGTGGGCGGGGGTGAGCGGTTCGACGCGGACGTGGCGGCCGGTCAGGGTCACGGGGAGGGGGCGCGTGGCGGTCATGCCCGTCAGCCTACCGCCGTACGTACTAGTGTCAAGCAATGTATGCACTAGTGCGTATTTCCGGCATCCTCCGTGTCCGTCTCCCCCTGGCGCCCGGCCGCCGTGCGCATGGCCGCTGCCATCGACCGGATCTCGGGCAGTTCGTCGTACAGCGCCTGGCCGGGACAGCTCGTCTGGTACGTGTCGCGGTGGCCGGAGATGACGTTCAGCACGACCACCTCGCCCTTGGGGTAGCGGCTGGCGTCGTTGGTCGAGCGCAGCTTCACCTTGCCGCGGGGGTCCTCGCCGGGGCTCAGCTTCCAGGCCGCGATGGAGGCCAGCGCCCGGAGCACGGGGGCCGGGACCTTCTCGCCGTCGTGGTAGTCGCCGAGCACCGCGATGCCCACGCTGTCGGCGTTGAAGCCGGTGGTGTGGGCGCCGCGCACCGAGCGCGTGATGCCGCCGGCCCGGCCCTCGTAGATCGTGCCGCACCGGTCGACCAGGAAGTTGTAGCCGATGTCGTCCCAGCCCCGGCCCTTGATGTGGGCCTCCTCGACGTTCCGGATCAGCTCGGGGGCCTGGGCGCAGTCGTAGTCGTTCGTCTCGCCCGTGTGGTGGACGAAGACCGCGCGGACGGCGCCCGTGTAGGCGGCACGTTCCCGGACGATGGACTCGTCCGCGTGCCAGGCCGTCCGGCTGACGATCACCGGCTGCGGCGCGGCCACCGCCCGCGTGCGGGGGGCGGCGGGCGGCTCGGCCAGGATGTGGGGCACCGGGGCGTCCCGCGGCACCAGGAGAGCCAGCGGGAGGACCGCGGCACCCAGCCATATTCGGTGGTGCCACATGGCTCCACCCTGCGGGCATCCCGCCCGGCCCGCAGATGAGGTGGCCGATCGGGTGAAACCGGTCGGGACGGGGAATAGCCCCGGTCCGGGCCCGGACCGGCCCGTCCCGGCGATATCCTGGGGGAAGCGGCGGGCCGGTGACGGTCCCCGTGCGGCGGTGGGGCCCGCCGTACCCGAACCGCGGACGCGTGACGTGCCGCCAACGGTCCCTACTTGCGCAGACGCGCGCCCGCGCCCGGCGGGCGCCCCGGCAGGTAGGAGACGCATGCCCGGCATCCTCACGAAGAACCCGCAGACCGCCGTCGTCGCCGTGGTCGCGCTCGGCGGCGCGGCCGGCGCCTCCGCCCGCTACGGCGCCTCGCTGCTCTGGCCCACCGCGGCCGGCGGCTTCCCCTGGACGACCCTCGTGGTCAACGTCATCGGCTGCGCGGTCATCGGGGTGTTCATGGTGGTGATCAGCGAGGTCTGGGCGGCGCACCGGCTGGTGAGGCCGTTCTTCGGGACCGGGGTCCTCGGCGGGTTCACCACCTTCTCGACGTACGCGGTCGACATCGAACAGCTCGTGTCCAGGGACCGGGCCGGCACCGGACTGGTCTATCTCGGAGTGACACTGCTCGCGGCCCTCGCGGCGGTGTGGAGCGCGGTGTGGCTGACCCGCCGCGCACTGGCGTGGAGGCAGGCATGACGACACCCGTGACCGTTCCGGGGCTGCGGCTGACCGTGCTGGTCGGCGAGTCCGACAGCTGGCACCACCGGCCCGTGTACACGGAGATCGTGCACCGGGCGCACGCCGCCGGTCTGGCCGGCGCCAGCGTCTTCCGGGGCATCGAGGGCTTCGGCGCCTCCTCGATGATCCACACCCAGCGGCTGCTGTCCCTGAGCGAGGACCTGCCGGTGGCGGTGGTGATCGTGGACGCGGAGGAGGCGGTGCGGGCGTTCCTGCCCAGGATCACCGAGCTGACCGGTGACTCCCCCGTGACGCTGGACGCCTGCGAGATCGTGCGGAACCCCGGGATACGGGGGGATCAGGAGTGAACTGGCTGCTCGTGATCGCCGGAGCGGCGGTCGGCGCCCCGCTGCGCTATCTGACCGACCGGGCGGTGCAGTCCCGCCACGACACGGTCTTCCCGTGGGGGACGTTCGCCGTCAACACGGCCGGCTCCCTGATCCTGGGCACGCTGACCGGCGCGGTGGCGGCCGGGGCGGCCTCCTCGCACCTTCAGCTGCTGCTCGGGACCGGGCTGTGCGGGGCGCTGACCACGTACTCCACGTTCAGCTACGAGACGCTGCGGCTCGCGGAGGACGGGGCCGGGGTCTACGCGGCGGCCAACGTCGTGGTGAGCGTCGCCGCGGGCCTCGGCGCGGCCTTCGCGGGCGTCACGCTCGCCGAGGCCCTCTGGGCCTGACCCGGCGCTCGGAGGGCGGCGCGGTGATGGTGACGGGGACGCCGGAGGGGGTCCGCGCGCCGGTGATCCGGCTCAGCTCCTCCCCGCCGGAACGGACCTCCGCGATCCGCGGGGTGATGCCCGCGTCCGCCATCAGCCGGGTCATCTCGCGGCGCTGGCTGGGCAGCACCAGCGTGACGACGGTGCCGGACTCCCCGGCCCGGGCGGTGCGTCCGCCCCGGTGCAGGTAGTCCTTGGAGTCGGCCGGCGGATCGACGTTGACGACGAGGTCCAGGTTGTCGACGTGGATCCCGCGTGCCGCGACGTTCGTCGCCACCAGGACCGAGACGTGCCCGGTCTTGAAGCGCTCCAGGGTGCGGTTGCGCTCCGGCTGCGACTTCCCGCCGTGCAGGGCGGCCGCCCGGACCCCGCTGTTGAGCAGGTGGGCGGTCAGCTCGTCCACGGCGTGCTTGGTGTCCAGGAACATGATCACCCGGCCCTCGCGCGCCGCGATCTCCGTGGTGGTGGCGAACTTGTCGGAGGGCCGTACGTAGAGCACGTGGTGCTCCATCGTCGTCACCGCGCCCGCGGCCGGGTCCACCGAGTGGACGACCGGGTCGTTCAGGTAGCGCCGGACGAGCAGGTCGACGTCGCGGTCCAGGGTCGCCGAGAACAGCATGCGCTGGCCGTCCGGCGGGATCTGGTTGAGCAGCTGGGTGACCTGCGGCATGAACCCCAGGTCGGCCATCTGGTCCGCCTCGTCCAGCACCGTCACCTCGACCCGGTCCAGGACGCAGTCGCCGCGCTCGATGAGGTCCTTGAGGCGGCCCGGCGTGGCGACGACGACCTCGGTGCCGCCGCGCAGCGCGGCCGTCTGGCGGCCGATCGACATCCCGCCGACGACGGTCGCCAGGCGCACCCGCAGCGGCTTCGCGTACGGGGTCAGCGCGGCGGTCACCTGCTGGGCCAGCTCGCGGGTGGGGACCAGGACCAGGGCGCGCGGGTGCCGGGCCTCCGCGCGGTGCCCCGCCGTGCGGGCCAGCACCGCCAGGCCGAAGGCGAGGGTCTTCCCGGAGCCGGTGCGGCCCCGGCCCAGCACATCGCGCCCGGCCAGCGAGTTCGGCAGGGTGGCCGCCTGGATCGGGAACGGTTCGGTGACGCCCTGCGCGGTCAGCGC
>NZ_JAAGNI010000268.1 GCF_010550605.1 Streptomyces sp. SID9727 | reverse complement strand
CCCGGCGGCCTATCCGCGCCGCGTCCCGCTGCGCGGCGCGGGCCTCGCGCCGCGCCCTGCGCCGCTCGCGGCGCAACTGCCGGGCCGAGCTGCTGGGCTCGGAGACCACGCCGTTGCGCTGGTTCCACACCTGGCGGGTGACCCAGACGTCCAGCACCGCCCAGGTCGCCACCACCGTGCTCGCCACCCCGGTCAGCACCATCGGGAAGGAGAGCCAGGAGCCGGCCAGCGCGGTGAGGAACGCCACCATCGCCAGAATCATCGTCAACGACATGACGAGCACCGCCCGCACCGCCGCCGTGCGCACCGGGTCGGGCATGCGCCTGCGCGTCGCCGCCTCCTCCACCCACAGCGGCGGCCGCTCCGGCGCGCCCGCGTCCCCCGTCGGTTCCACCGCGCTCTCACGCTCCCGTGTGTCCAAGGCCCTTCACTCCCACCGCTGTCCGACTTCAGGGTTGCTGCCCGGCATACACCCTTTCTACGCGGACCGTCCGTCCCGTCCGCCCGAGCGTGTCCCGTTGGTCCCCCCTACCCCCGTACAGACAGACGAGTGGTCGGCGGTGAAGATTCCTCCCAGCCGTCACGAAACGAAGAATTCCAGCCAACCGGGACGTGAAGGAACGTGCCATGCCCCAGGGCCTCTTCTGTCGCTTTCGTGAATTTCATCTCCCGGAATACCGGGACAAGCCATGGTCAACTCCCGGTAAGGCGGCCGAAAATCGTCCGGACACGCCTTCGAGTTGTCCGTCTGTCGGTAGTAGGCTCGCGCCGTTTGTTGACGAAACCCGTCCCCGGTCCCGCGGGGATGACCTGGGGGAGGCCATGCGCTTTCGCGGAAAGTCCATCCGCAGGAAGATCGTGGCGTTGCTCGTGGTGCCCCTCGTATCGCTCACCGCCCTCTGGGGATTCGCCACCTATCTCACCGGGCGCGAGGCCGGAAAACTGCTCAGCGCGAGCACCGTCGTGGAGAAGGTCGGCCACCCCCTCGAAGACACCGTCCGGGTCATCCAGAGCGAACGCCGCCAGACCCTCGTCTTCCTCGCCGACCCGCGCGCGTCCGACGCCCTGCCGGTACTGCGCAGGCAGCGCGCCGCCACCGACCGGGTCGTGGCCGAGGTACGCGAGAGCGCCGGGCAGAAGGACATCCGCGACGCGCTCGGCGCGACCGCCGAAACCCAGCTCGGCTCGATACTCGGCGCCGTCGAAGGACTCGACGCCCTGCGCGACTCCGTCGACAGACGCACCATCGGCCGGCTCAAGGCGATGGCCTACTACAACCGCCTGATCGACCCCTGCTACCGATTCCTGTCCGGCCTGCACACCATGGAGAACGTCTCCATGGACCGGCAGGTCCGGGCCCTGACGGGTATATCCCGCGCCCGGGAAATGCTCTCCCGCGAAGACGCCCTGGTCGCCTCCGGACTTCTGGCCGGCCGCCTCACCGCCGCCGAACTCCGCCAGATATCCGACCTCGTCGCTCAGCGCGGCCTGCTCTACGAGACCACCCTCGACCTCCTCCCCGCCTCCGAACGCCGCCGCGTCCAGCAGTACTGGCAGGGCCCGGACAGCGAACCCCTCCGCTCCGCCGAGGACGGGATCGTCTCCCGGGGCCCCACCACCAGCCCGCGCACCGCCGACGCCGCCCGCTGGCAGGAGGTCGCCCCGGCCGCTCTGGAACGGCTGGCCAACGACTCGACGGAGATGAGCAACCGCTTCAAGGACCGGGGCAAACCCGCCGGCTACGGCATCCTGATCAAGGCGGGCATCGCCGGCGTCCTCGGCTTCCTCGCCCTCGTCGTCTCGGTCTTCGTCTCCGTGCGCATCGGCCGCGAGCTCGTCCGCGACCTCACCCGGCTCCGCAAGGACGCCCACGAGGTCGCCGGCGTACGGCTGCCGAGCGTGATGCGCCGCCTCGCCGCCGGCGAACAGGTGGACGTGGAGACCGAGTCCCCGCACCTCCAGTACGAGCGCGACGAGATCGGCCAGGTCGGCCAGGCCCTCAACACCCTGCAACGCGCCGCCGTCGAGGCCGCCGTCAAACAGGCCGACATGCGCCGCGGCGTCTCCGAGGTCTTCGTCAACCTCGCCCGCCGCAACCAGGTCCTGCTCCACCGCCAGCTCACGCTCCTGGACACCATGGAGCGCCGCACCGAGAACACCGACGAACTCGCCGACCTCTTCCGGCTCGACCACCTCACCACCCGCATGCGCAGGCACGCCGAGGGCCTGGTGATCCTCTCCGGTGCGGCCCCCTCCCGGCAGTGGCGCAAGCCCATCCAGCTGATGGACGTGGTCCGGGCCGCCGTCGCCGAGGTCGAGGACTACGAACGCATCGAGGTCCGCCGGCTGCCCCGGATCGGGGTGGGCGGCCCGGCCGTCGCCGACCTCACCCACCTGATCGCCGAACTCCTGGAGAACGCCACGGTGTTCTCGCCCCCGCACACCGCGGTCCAGGTGCACGGCGAGCGCGTCGCCAACGGCTTCACCCTGGAGATCCACGACCGGGGCCTCGGCATGCACCCCGACGTCCTGCTCGACGCCAACCTCCGGCTCGCCGAGACCCCCGAGTTCGAGCTCTCCGACACCGACCGCCTCGGCCTCTTCGTGGTCAGCCGGCTCGCCCAGCGGCAGAACGTCCGGGTGTCCCTCCAGACCTCCCCGTACGGCGGCACCACCGCCGTCGTCTTCATCCCGGCCGCCCTCCTCACCGACGCCCCCGAGTCGCACGGCACCGGCTTCCGCCTCGACCGCAGGGCCGAGAAGGCCATCGCCGGCAGCACCCCGGGCGGCGATCCGCGCAGCCCCGAGGCCGACGACCCGGTGCCGGGCCGGCCGAGCGGCCTCTCACCGGTCCCCACCGGACTGGTCGACCCGGCCCTGCTCAACGGGCCCGTCGAGCTGGAGGGCGACGAACCGCTGGACTTCACCCGCGACCCGGTCCTCGAAGCGGTGACGGGCCCCGGGCTCGACTCCGTGCTCGACGGCGTCTCCGACCTGGAGGACACCGAGAGCGAGCGCGGCGGCATCTTCCGCGCCCGCGCCCTGCGCCGCGACGCCGACCGCGAGCAGCACCAGCAGGCCCCCGACGACGGTGTGCGGGCCCTGCACCCCGAGGGAGTCCGGCCGCTGCCCCGCCGGCGCCGCCCGCCGACGCTGGTCACCGACCGAGGCCGCCGGGTCGACGGGGG
>NZ_JAAGNI010000252.1 GCF_010550605.1 Streptomyces sp. SID9727 | reverse complement strand
ACCGCCCGAAGCCGCGCTCAGGGGTGCGGGTTCGCCCGTCTCCGCCCCGATCGACGGGATGCTGAACGGCACCGGACCCGACTGCGCCGGGGTCTCCTGCGGTTCCAGGTCCAGCAGCGCCACCGCCGACCGGCTGACCTCGCGGACCAGGGGGCCGGGCAGCCAGCCCGCGGCGACCGCCGCCGCCGCGCCGCCCGGCAGCAGCCTGCGGGCCAGCTCGTCCGGGGTCGGCCGCCGCTCCGGGTCCTTGGCCAGGCAGGCGGCGATGGTCTCGCGGAGCCCGCCCTCCAGCTCGCCCAGCTCCGGTTCCTCGTGGATGACCTTGTAGAGGAGGACGGCCGAGGAGTCGCCGAGGAACGGCGCGGTACCGGTCGCCGCGTACGCCAGGACCGCGCCCAGCGAGAAGATGTCGGCCGCGCCCGACATCCCGGTGCCCCGGATCTGCTCCGGCGCCATGTAGCCGGGCGAGCCGACCGAGACCCCGGTGGAGGTGAGGGAGGTGGTCGCGTCGATGGCCCGGGCGATACCGAAGTCGATCAGGCGGGGGCCGTCCAGGGCGAGCAGGACGTTGGACGGCTTCACGTCCCGGTGGATGAGGCCCCGCTCGTGCACCGCGGCCAGCGCCTCGCCGAGCCCGGCGCCCAGCACCCGGACCGCGTGCTCGGGCAGCGGGCCGTGCTCGGTGACGGCCGCGGAGAGCGGCGGTCCCGCCACGTAACCGGTGGCGATCCAGGGGACCGGGGCGTCCGGGTCGGCGTCCAGGACGGGCGCGGTCCACTCGGCACCGATCCGCCGGGCCGCCTCCACCTCGCGCCGGAACCGGGCGCGGAACTGCTCGTCAAGCGCGAAGTGGGGGTGGACGACCTTGACGGCGACGGTGCGGCCGCCGGCGCTGCGTCCGAGGTACACACGGCCCATGCCGCCGGCGCCGAGTCTGCCGAGCAGCCGGTAGGAGCCGATGCTGCGCGGTTCCCCGGCTTCCAGCGGCTGCATATCGAGAACTCCCCCTGTGAACCGGCCGGACCTCCGACCGAAGCCTAGTTCGTGTCCGTGAAGTCTCGTCCGGTCACGGGAGAAACCATCCGCCGATTTCGCCCCCAAGGGGAACGAACGACGTCGTTCACCGCGATAAAAGGCGTGAATGCACCGGTCTCCCCCGATGACCGATTGCGCAATCCGCCATTCATCGCACGTTCAACGAAATCGAAAATGCCATTCCCCGGCGGCGGGGTGTTCTCATCCGCCGAGGAGCTCCACCTTCACGTCCGCCGGGAAGCCCGCGACATCGCCGGTGCGGCGGGCGAACTCCTCGACGCCCGCCAACTGGTCCGGGCCGAAGCGGAAGTCGAGCGTCGTGAAGTAGCGCTCCAGGACCTCCGCGTCGAACGCCTCCCAGCGCGCCGCCTGCTCGGCGACCTTGGTGACCTCCTCCAGGGACAGGTCGCGGGAGGCCAGGAACGCCTCGTGCACCTGCTTGACCGCGTCCGGCTCGGCGGCCAGGTAGTCCTTGCGGGCGGCCCAGACGGCGAAGACGAACGGCAGGCCCGTCCACTCCTTCCACATCGCGCCCAGGTCGTGGACCTGGAGCCCGAGCCGGGGGGCGTCGTGCAGGTTGGCGCGGAGGGCCGCGTCGCCGATGAGGACGGCGGCGTCCGCCTCCTGCATCATCAGGCCCAGGTCCGGCGGGCAGGTGTAGTAGTCGGGGGTGACGCCGTACCGCTCGGCGAGCAGCAGCCGGGCCAGCCGTACGGACGTCCGGGAGGTCGAGCCGAGCGCGACGCGGGCCCGGTCCAAATCCTCCAGGGGCCGCTGCGAGACGATCACGCACGACATGACGGGGCCGTCGCAGCCGACCGCGATGTCGGGGAAGGCGACCAGGTCGTCGGCGTTGCGCAGGAACTCGACGAGGGTGACGGGGGCGATGTCCAGCTCGCCCCTGACCAGTTGCTCGCTGAGCTTCTCCGGGGTGTCCTTCGACAGCTCCAGGTCGAGCAGGGTTCCGGTCCGTGCCAGCCCCCAGTAAAGGGGAAGGCAGTTGAGGAACTGGATGTGGCCGACGCGCGGCCGGGGGCGACGGTCGTCGCCCGCGACGTTTGAAACGGTTGAATTGTCCACATCGCGAGGCTAGACCCGTCCCGCGCGGGCCGCCCCACCGGGGGCGGCGGCGCACACGAAGGCCCTCTCGGATGGCTCATCCGGGCGGCAATCAAACATTCGGGTGAAGTGATCTTTCCCTCTACCCCTACGGACACGCTGCGTGCTAGGCTCGGCAGCAAGTTGCAGTTTGGTTTCCCTTGCAGTACAGAGCCTGCGGAGCATGTGACCCCGCAGGCTTTTGTAGTTTTCAGACTTCATTGCAGGTTCTGGAGCAGGGCAACCCTTTGGCCCAAGGAGGGCTTATGGCTACCGGAACCGTCAAGTGGTTCAACGCTGAAAAGGGCTTCGGCTTCATCGCCCAGGACGGCGGCGGCCCGGATGTCTTCGTCCACTACTCCGCGATCAACTCGTCCGGGTTCCGCTCCCTCGAGGAGAACCAGGTCGTGAACTTCGACGTCACTCAGGGCCCGAAGGGCCCGCAGGCTGAGAACGTCACCCCGGCCTAGTTGCCCGGGTCGGCCGATCGCGGCCGGTAAGAGCAGTACCAAGGAGCCCCGCTCCTCCGCACCGGCGGAGGAGCGGGGCTCCTGCCCGTGCGTGGCCCGTCCCGGCCGTCCCTTGACCTTCACACCGTGTGAAGCCGTGCAGTGGGAGACGTCATGTTCACCATCGGAGACTTCGCCCGGTACGGGCGGGTGTCGGCCCGCATGCTGCGTCATTACGACGAGATCGGGCTGCTGCACCCGGACCGCACCGACCCCTCGACCGGCTACCGCCACTACGGCGCCGCCCAGCTCGCCCGGCTCAACCGGATCATCGCGCTCAAGGACCTCGGCTTCACGCTCCAGCAGGTGGGTGCCGTCCTGGACGACGCGGTGGGCCCGGAGGAGCTTCGGGGGATGCTGCGGCTGCGGCGTACGGAGCTGGAAGCGGCGATTGCGGCGGCGGCCGCGCGGCTGGCGCAGGTCGAGGCGAGGCTCCGGTCCATCGAGAGCGAGGGACACATGTCCACGGACGACGTCGTGATGAAGAAGGTGCCCGCGGTGCGGGTCGCGGAGCTGACGGGGGTGGCCGGCAGCTACGAGCCGCAGGACATCTCCCCGGTGATCGGCCCGCTGTACGACCGGCTCTTCCCCCTCCTCGGGGAGGCGGGCCTGGCCCCGTCCGGCCCGGGGATCGCCCGGTACGAGGACGTTCCGGACGGCGGCGGCGTCGTCGTGCACGCCGGGGTGACGGTCTCCGCGTCCGTCGGGCCGGTCGGTGACACCGGGATCGCCGTGGTCGAGCTGCCCGCGTTCGAGGCGGCGACGATCGTGCACCGGGGCTCCATGGACGCCGTGCTGCCCACCGCCCAGACCCTGGCCCGCTGGATCGACGCCAACGGCTACCGCTCGTCGGGGTACGCCCGCGAGATCAGCCTGGAGTGCCCGGAGGACCGGGACGCGTGGGTGACCGAGCTCCAGGAGCCGGTGGTCCGGGCGACGGCCTGAGACCGGGGGCGCCCGTCTCCGGACGGGCGCCCCGCTTCGTGCGCTCCTGTCCCGACCGCCCCGTTCCGAATCGTTGTCGAGGGCTTGTGCAGAGAGTCATCCGTTACTGACGGGCCGACCCTTCACAAGGCAGACTGTTGACGGCGATATCAACGGTATGGAGCAATCCGGACGGCCTATGACCGATCCGGACACAGTGGCCGTGCCGGGCTGTGCGCAGGCAGGACAGGAGGCAGCAATGGGCCGTGACGACGGGCCACGGGTACGCGTACCGCAGCAGCGGACGCCCGAGCGGGGCCCGGAGGACGAGGCCGCGCTGCACTTCTCCGTACTCGGTCCCGTACGGGTCCGGCGCGGCGGCGAGACACTGCCGTCCGGTTCGCCGCAGCAGCGCGCGCTGCTGACGGCGTTGCTGCTGCGCGGCGGGCACACGGCGACGGCCGCCGAACTCATCGACGGCATCTGGGGCGACGAGCCGCCGTCGCAGGCGCTGGCCGCCGTACGCACCTACGCCTCCCGGCTCCGCAAGGTCCTCGGCACCGACACCCTGGTCAGCGACTCCGGCGGGTACGCGATGCGCACCGGCGCCGACGCGCTGGACCTGACCGCGGCTCAGGAGCTGGCGGCCGGGGCGGAGAAGGCGCGGACGGCGGGCGACCGGAACGCGGCGCGGGCCCTGCTGAACAAGGCGCTGGGCCTGTGGGACGGCGAGGCGCTGGCCTCCGTTCCGGGGCCGTACGCGGAGTACCAGCGCACCCGCCTGGAGGAGTGGCGGCTCCAGCTCACCGAGACCCGGCTCGACCTGGACCTGGAGGCAGGCTGCCACGCGGAGGCGGTCTCCGAACTCACCGCGCTCACCGCCGCGCACCCCCTGCGGGAGCGGCTGCGCGAGCTGCTGATGGTGGCGCTGTACCGCAGCGGCCGGCAGGCGGAGGCGCTGGCCGTCTACGCCGACACCCGGCGGCTGCTCGCCGAGGAGCTGGGGGTCGATCCGCGCGCCGAACTGGCGCAGCTCCAGCAGCGCATCCTGCGCGCCGACGAGGAACTGGCCCGCCCGGCGGACGACCCCGCCCCGGCCCCCGCGCCGGTCCGCCCGGCCCAGCTGCCCGCGACCGTCCCGGACTTCACGGGGCGGGACGCGTTCGTACGCGAGCTGGGCGACCGGCTCGCCACGGCGGAGGGGTCCGTGATGGCCGTCTCCGCGCTGGCCGGCATCGGGGGCGTCGGCAAGACGACGCTCGCCGTCCACGTCGCCCACCAGGCCCGCCGGCACTTCCCGGACGGGCAGCTGTACGTCGACCTCCAGGGCGCGGGGGCCCGGGCCGCCGAGCCGGAGACGGTGCTCGGCGCGTTCCTGCGGGCGCTCGGCACCACCGACTCGGCCCTGCCGGAGTCGCTGGCCGAGCGGGCCGCGCTGTACCGCTCCACGCTCGACGGCCGCCGGGTCCTGGTGCTCCTGGACAACGCCCACGACGCGGCCCAGATCCGCCCGTTGCTCCCCGGCACGGAGGGCTGCGCGGCGCTGGTGACGAGCCGGGTGCGGATGGTCGACCTGGCGGGGGCGCACCTGGTCGACCTGGACGTGATGTCGCCGGAGGAGGCGCTCCAGCTCTTCACCCGGATCGCCGGCGAGGAGCGGATCAACGCGGAGCGGGAAGCCGCGCTCGACGTGGTCGCCGCGTGCGGCTTCCTTCCCCTCGCGATCCGGATCGCCGCCTCCCGGCTGGCCTCCCGCCGCACCTGGACCGTCTCGGTCCTCGCCGCCAAGCTGGCCGACGAGCGCCGCCGCCTGGACGAGCTCCAGGCGGGCGACCTCGCGGTGAAGGCGACGTTCGAACTCGGCTACGGCCAGCTGGAACCGGCCCAGGCCCGCGCTTTCCGCCTCCTCGGCCTCGCGGACGGCCCGGACATCTCCCTCGCCGCCGCGGCCGCCCTCCTCGACCTGGATCCGCACACCGCGGAGGACCTCCTGGAGGCCCTGGTCGACACGTCCCTGGTCGAGTCGGCCGCCCCGGGCCGCTACCGCTACCACGACCTGGTCCGCCTGTACGCGCGTTCGTGCGCGGAGCGGGACGAGCAGGAGCCCGGGGAGCGGGAGGAGGCGTTGTCGCGGCTGCTGGACTTCTACCTGGCGACGGCCGCGGGGGTGTACGCGCTGGAGCGGCCGGGGGACCGGCTGGTGGACCATCTGGAACGCCCGGAGCACGCGGGGCTGGTGTTCGAGGACAGGAACCCGGCGCTCGACTGGCTCTACGCCGAAGCCGGCCCGCTGCTCTCCTGCGTACGGCAGTCGTCCGCACCCGGCACCTTGCCCCGGGCCGTCGATCTCCTCTGGTCCGCACTCGACCTGGGCGAGTCCGGGGCGAACTCCAAGCAGTACGAGACGACGGCACTCGCCGTGCTGGACGCCGCTCGTGAAGCCGGCGACCGACGCACCGAGGTGCGGGCCCTGGTGACTCTGGCCGACGTGCATCACACGACGGGCCGCTTCGACCAGGCCAAGGACGAGGCCGAGCAGGTCATGGGACTCGTCGAGACCACCGCGGACCCGCTGCCCGGCTGCTGGGCGCCGAACGCGCTCGGCATCATGGCGCTCTACCAGAGCCGCCACGACGACGGCGAGAAGTACCTCAGCCTGGCCATCGACCGGTTCCGCCGGATCGGGGACCTGCCGGGTGAGGCCAGTGCCCTGTGCAACCTCTCACGCATCCATCTCGCCACCGGGCGGACCGCGAGCGCGGTGTCGCTGGCCCAGCAGAGCACCGACATCTACAACAGCCTGGGGCACGCCCTGCGCAGCGCGAACGGGCGGTACGCCCTGGGTATGGCCCTGACCCAGAGCGGCCGGTTCGACACTGCCGCGGAAACCCTTCTCGAGGCCCTCGGGATCTTCCGGGACAGCCGCCAGCGCCTGTGGGAGGGAATGACACTGTTCCGGCTCTCCGAGGTGGACCTCGCGGCGGGCAGTTCCGCGGACGCCGCGACCAAGGCCGAACAAGCGCTCACGGCTCTGCGGGGCATCGGCGGGGAGTGGCGGCGGGGCAACGTCCTCACGGTCCTCGGCCGTGCGCTGAACAGCATCGGCCAGTTCGGACGCGCGCAGGTGTGCTGGCGCGAGGCGCTGGCCATATACGACCATCTCGGCTCGCACGAGGCCGACGAGGTGCGCGAACTGCTGGACTCCACCGCGTCGTCGGCGACCGCGTAGGGCTCACGTCGGCGTTCATCATTCGTTTATCGCGGCCAGGCACTCTCGTGCAAGTCAATCCGCCGCGTCGGGGGGCAGACGGGTTGGCGCCAAGGGCCATGACACTAGGGTGAACGGCCCTGGGAGGCTCGTCCGGCAGTCCACGGGGGAACAGCCGGACGGGCCTCGCCGACCCATCACATCCGAGCCAAGGGAAACAGACGATCATGGCTGACGCGAAGAAGGACCTGGAGATCAAGCCGGAGGACATGCACGCCACCGGTGAGGACGCGGTCCAGATAACGACCCAGGACATGCACGCCACCGGCGGGACGATCAAGCCGCTGGACATGCACGCCACTTCGGAGCCCAAGAACTGACGACTTCTCTCGACGGGGGAACGGCCGCGGCGGCGCGGAGGGGAGGCCGCCGCGGCCGTTGCATGTCCGCGCCCGGTCGGCCGTGCTCGCGCTCAGGACAGGACCGCGGCCGTGACCTGGCACTTCTTCACGCGGGACACCAGGCGCGGGCTGTCCATCCGGACGGACACGGTCTCCGTGTCGCCGTAGTCGGCCTCCACGGTGGCCTCGCCCGTGTCGACCACGCCGCCCCTCGCGTCCAGGAAGGTCACGTCGACCTCGTAGGTGTGGGTGCCCGAGGCGACCGGGGTCAGGCGGACGGTGGACGCGGTGACCGCCTTGCGCTTGCCCTTCGCGGGCTGGGCGCACCGGAAGACGTACACCCGCGGCGCGTCCGAGGCGGTGGCGGTGGGGGTCGGGTCGGTGTACGTGGAGCCCGAGGAGCCGCTCGACGAGCCGTAGTCGTCGTCGTAGTCGTTGTCGGAGTCCGTGTCGTGGTAGGTGCCGTTGCTCTTCTTGGAGCTGGAGCACCCGCCGCCGCTGCTGTGGCCGCTGGACCGGCTCTTCCCGCTCTTGCTCTTCCCGCCGTGGCTGCCGCTGGAGAAGCCGGTGAGCGCGAGTACCACCGCGACCAGGACCACCGTCAGTCTGACATGCTGCCGTCTCATCGAACCCGCCCCCGCGTGTGTGCTGTTGTGCGCCGCCGGCCCGGGTGGCCGGGCGCCACGGAACCGTAACGCACAGCATGGCGCGGATGACCGGCGGGCCGGTCATGGCCCTGTCACGGTCTCGTCCCCGTCTGGTGGCGGCCGCCACACGGGCGGCGTAGCGTCGGAGCCGAGAGCGCTCTGGAGGTACGGAGATGATCCGCAACGTCCTCGGTGCGGTCCTCGCTCTCGCCGGAGCGGCGGCCGCCGTGCTGAGCCCCTTCCGTGACTGGTACGACGGCCGCCTCGGGCGCCGTCGCCGTCGTGCCCCGGAGTCCGCCGCGCCGGACTCCGCCCCCGACACCTGGCCCCCGACGTGGGAGCCCGGGCCCTCGGTCCAGACGAGCCCCTGGCCGGAGCCGGAGGGGGACGACCCCTACCTGGGTCCCGACCCGGCACGCCCGCCCGGCGAACACCCCGGCCCGTCCGGCGGCTGAGGTTCACGCCCGGGCGCGGGCCCCCGTACCGGTCCCCTTCAGCGCGTCCAGCGCGTACACGCAGCGGTCCTTGCTGCACGCGTACACCACGCCGCCCCGGGCCACGGGCGAGCCCGTGATCTCGCCGCCCGTGGCGAGCTTCCAGCGCAGCTGGCCGCCCGCCGCGTCGAGGGTGTACAGGACGTGGTCCGCGGAGCCGAAGTGGACGCGGCCGTCCGCGACGACCGGGGCGCCGACCACCTCGCCGCCCGCCGCGAACCGCCACTTCGGGGTGCCGGTGACCGCGTCGAGGGTGTACAGCGCGCTGCCGCTGCCCACATGGACGTTGCCCGCGACCACGAGCACCGGCTCCGCCGACTGGCGGGCCTCCGTGGCGATGCGCCAGCGGTCCTTGCCGGTCGCGGCGTCCAGGGCGTACACCGTGCCGAGGTAGTCCGCGAGGTAGACCCCGCCGCCGGTGACGGCCGGGCCGGGGGCGAAGGCGGGCGGGGACAGGAAGACCGCGGGGCACTCGAAGTGCCAGCGGACGTGCCCGGCCGCGATGTCCACGGCGAGCACCCGGGTCCCGGCGGCGACGTACACGTACCCGTCCGGCGCGGGCGTCACCCGGACCGGTACGCCGCCGCAGGAGGCCGCGTCGCCGATGGGGTACGACCAGCGCTCGGCGCCGGTCCGGGCGTCGAGGGCCTTCAGGCGGGCGTCCTGCCAGACGTACACCGTGCCGTCGTGGATGACCGGCCCGCCCTCCGGCGTCTCGAAGTCCGTCTGCGCGCCGCTCAGGTCCCACAGCTTCTCGCCGGTCGCCGCCTCCCACGCCTGGACGCCGCCGCCCCGGGTGGCCGTGACGACCGTGCCCCGGTCGGCCTTCAGCGCGTACACCCAGGCGTCGGTGCCCACCCGCCACCGCTCGGCGCCGCTGGCGGCGTCCAGGGCGTAGAGGGAGGGACCGTCCGAGGCGTGGATGCGGCCGCCCTCGACGGCCATCGCCCAGGCGACGTCCCGGGTCTTGAACTGGCGCCGCCCGTTGCCGGTGTCCAGCGCGTGGACCTCAAAAGACGTGACGTACAGCAGGTCGCCGACCACGACCGGCGTGCCCCACACGTCGTTGGACATGCGGAACCGCCAGGGCCGCCACCGGGCGGGCCCGGACTGCGCGGCGTCGGGGGCCTGCGCCGGAGGGGGTACGGGGACGGGCGGGAGTGTGCCGTTGGTCCCGGCGGGCGGGCGGACCCAGCCGGTCGCCGGGCCCGCGTCGGCACCGGAGGCCGAGGCGCGGACGTCCTGGACGCGGGGCCCGGGCCCGATCTCCACCTGGACCCCGGTCAGCCGTACCGGCCCCCCGGCGTCCGGCACCGGCGCGGGC
>NZ_JAAGNI010000240.1 GCF_010550605.1 Streptomyces sp. SID9727 | reverse complement strand
CCGCACGAGCGACCGCAGCACGGCCGGCACCCCGCCGGTCCCGGGACCGGCCTCGGCCAGGGACCGCAGCCCGGGACCGTCCAGCGGCGCGGGTACGAGCAGCGGCCGGCCGTCGGCGAGGGCGGCGTCGAACAACGCCATGCCCTCGGGCACCGACATCGGGACGAGCCCGCCCCGGGCGATCCTCGCCCGGTCCGCGCCGCCCAGATGCCCGGTCATCCCGCTGGCCGCCTCCCACATGCCCCAGGCCAGGGACACCGCGGGCAGCCCACGCTCACGCCGGTGACCGGCCAGCGCGTCCAGGAAGACGTTGGCGGCCGCGTAGTTGCCCTGCCCGGCCCCGCCGAGCAGACCGGACGCGGAGGAGAACAGCACGAAGAACGACAGGTCGACGCCCCGGGTCAGCTCGTGCAGGTTCCAGGCCGCGTCCGCCTTGGGCCGCAGCACGGCCCGCACCTTCTCGGGGGTCAGCGAGGCGAGCACCCCGTCGTCCAGGACCCCCGCCGCGTGCACCACACCCGTGAGCGGACGCTCGGGCGGCACGGACTCCAGCAGCCCGGCGAGCGCGTTCCGGTCGGCGGCGTCGCACGCGGCGATCCGCACCCGCGCCCCCAGGCCGGTCAGCTCCTCGGCCAGTTCGGCGGCCCCCGCTGCGTCGGGGCCGCGACGGCCGGTGAGCAGCAGGTGGCGCACGCCGTGCGCGGTCACCAGGTGGCGGGCCAGCGCGGCGCCCAGGGTCCCGGTGCCGCCGGTGATCAGGACCGTGCCGTCCGGTGCCTCGCGCGGCGGCAGGGTCAGGACGACCTTGCCCGTCTGGCGGGCCTGACCGAAGTGCCGGAACGCGTCGGGCGCGCGGCCCACGTCCCAGGTGGTGACAGGAAGCGGCGCCAGCTCACCGGCCTCGAAGAGGGCGAGCACCCGCGCCAGCGTGTCCGCGACCCGGTCCGGGTCCATGTCCAGCAGCTCGAACGGCCGGTACGCGACTCCGGGCCGCACCGCCGCGATCTCCTCCGGGTCCCGCAGGTCCGCGATGCCCATCTCGACGAACCGCCCGCCGTCGGACAGCAGCCGCAGGGAGGCGTCGACGAACTCCCCGGTCAGCGAGTTCAGCACCACGTCCACCCCGGGCGCGGCGGCTCGGCCCGCCCCTCCCGTCACGTCCAGGACGTGCTGCTCGAACGCGGTCGTACGGGAGGAGGCGATATGGTCCGCGTCGAGCCCGAGGGCCCGCAGCGCACCCCATTTCGCCGGGCTCGCGGTGGCGAACACCTCGGCTCCGATGTGCCGGGCCACCTGGAGCGCCGCCATACCGACACCGCCGGCCCCGGAGTGGATCAGCACCCGCTCGCCCCGGCGCAGCCCTGCCAGCTCGACCAGACCGTGGTAGGCCGTCGTGAACACCGCGGGCACGCCCGCCGCCCGTGCGTACGACCAGCCCTCCGGGATACGGGCGATCAGCCGCCGGTCGGCGACGGCCAGCGGCCCCACCGCCCCCGGCACCAGCCCGAACACCCGGTCGCCGGCGGCCAGTCCGGTGACGCCGGGACCGGTCTCCACGACGACACCGGCGGCCTCCGTGCCGAGCGGGGTGGCCTCGGGGACCATGCCGAGGGCGGTCAGGACGTCACGGAAGTTGAGCCCGGCGGCCCGCACCTCGATCCGCACCTGCCCCTCGGACAGCGGTGCCTCGGCGGCCGGGTGCGCGGCGGCGCGCAGGTCGTCCGGCGAGCCGCCGGGCGTCTCCAGCCGCCACGCGGCCACGCCCTCGGGCGCCGCGACCGTCAAGGGGGCGGATTCCGCCCTGCGCAGGCGGGGCACCAGCATCCGGCCGTCACGTAGTGCGAACTGGGGCTCCCCGGTGGTGACGGCCGAGGGCAGCGCGTCCAGTGAGGACCGCTCCCCGTCGTGGTCCACCAGGACCAGCCGCCCGGGATGCTCGGTGGCGGCCGATCGCACCAGCCCCCACAGCGGGGCGGCGGCGAGGTCGACCGGATCACCGGGAAGCGCCGCCACCGCACGGCGGGTGAGCACGACGAGACGGCTGTCCGGCCCGCCCTCGTCGCCCATGTGATCCCGGAGCCGGTCGAGCAGCCACTCCACGGCCGCCCCCGCCGCTACCGGCGCCGCACCCTCGAACAGCGCGGACGCGTCCAGCACGTCGAACGCCGCCCCAGCCGCCGGCACCGGCGGCGCGTCCGGCTCCGTCCACTCCAGGCCGTACAGCGAGTCGGCGGCGGAGGACCCCGGCGCCGCGGGCAGCTGACCGGGGGAGAGGGGGCGCAGGGTGAGGCTGTCCACGCTCACGACCGGCGCCCCCGCGGGGTCGGCGACCGAGACGCGGACGGTGTCCCGGCCCCCGTCGCCGGGGGAGACGGTGACCCGTAGCGCCGTGGCCCCGGTGGCCCGCAGCACCGCCCCCGACCAGGAGAACGGCAACCGGACGCCCTCGCCGAGGAAGTCACCGAGCCCCAGCGTGTGCAGGGCCGAGTCGAGGAGCGCCGGATGGAGGACGAACCGGGCCGCCTCCGCGTGCAGCTCCGGTACCAGCGCCACCTCGCCGTGGACGGTGTCCCCCGCACGCCAGGCTGCCGTCAGGTTCTGGAACGCGGACCCGTACTCGTAACCCAGCGAAGCGAGTTCGCCGTACAGGTCGCCGATGTCCAGCGGGACGGCGCCCGCGGGCGGCCAGGCTTCGTCGTGCGTCCCGTCCCGCGGCGGCACGGCGTCCGCCGGAGCGAGGACGCCCGTGGCATGACGGGTCCACCCCGGCGCGTCGCCCAGGACGTCGCCCACCGGGGCATCGGGCCGGGAGTGCACGGCGAGCCGCCTGCGCCCCTCCTCGTCGGGTGCCTCCACGGACACCTGAACCCGCACCCCGCCGCGCTCGGGCACGAGCAGCGCCGCCTCCAGCGTCAGTTCGTCCACTGTTTCGGCCCCGGCCTCCCTGCCCGCCTGGAGCGCCAGTTCGAGGTGGGCGGTGGCCGGGAGGAGGGGAGTCCCGTTCACGGCGTGGTCGGCGAGCCAGGGGTGGGTGCGCAGCGAGATCCGCCCGGTGAGCAGCAGCGTTCCGTCCTGGGCGAGCGTGGTCGACGCCGTCAGGAAGGGATGATCGGCCGCGTCCACACCGAGGCTCCCGGCGTCGCTGTGCGCGGCGGGCCCCTCCAGCCAGTAGCGCTTGCGCTGGAACGGATAGGTCGGCAGATCGGTGGCGCGGCCGGGGGCAACGGGGAGAGCGGAGGTCCAGTCGACGGGGACGCCGTGGGTGTGGAGGTGGGCGAGGGACTGGTGGAAGCGGGTGAGGGTGCCTTCGTCGCGGCGGAGTGTGCCGGTGACGAGGGCGGTGGTGTCGGTCGTGTCGGCGGTGTCCTGGAGTGCGGTGGTCAGGACGGGGTGCGGGCTGACCTCGACGAACACGGAGTGCTCGGCGTCGAGGAGGGCGCGCACGGCCGGTTCGAAGAGGACCGGGCTGCTCAGGTTCCGGTACCAGTAGCCGCCGTCCAGCTCGGCCGTGTCCAGGAAGGTGTTGGTGAGCGTGGAGTAGAAGGCGGTGGTGGTGGATCGGGGGCTGATGCCGTCGAGGAGGGCGTGGAGCGTCTGCTCCAAGGGGTGTACGTGGGGAGTGTGGGAGGCGTAGTCGACGGGGATGGTGCGGGCCCGGATGCCCTGGTCGTTGAGGTCCTGGACGAGGGTGCCGAGGGCGTCGGCGTCGCCTGCCACCACGGTGGTGGCGGGGCCGTTGTGGGCGGCGATGTGCAGGTCGGGGTGGCCGGCGAGGAGGGCTTCCGCGTCGTGGTGGCCGAGCGGCAGGGAGGCCATGCCGCCGGTGCCGGCGAGCTGGAGGAGGGCGTGCGAACGCAGAGCCACCACCTTCGCGGCGTCGTCGAGGGTGAGTGCGCCTGCGATGTGGGCGGCGGCTATCTCGCCCTGGGAGTGGCCGATGACGGTGTGGGGGTGGACGCCGTGGTGCTGCCAGAGTTTGGCGAGGGCGGTCATGACGGCGAAGAGTGCGGGCTGGATGACATCGACGCGGTCGATGGGCGGGGTCTCGGGCTTGCCGTTGAGGACGTCGAGCAGGTTCCACCCGGTGTGTGGCTGGAGGGCGTCGGCGGCGGCGGTGAGGTGTTCCGCGAACACCGGTGAGGCGGCGAGGAGTTCGCGGGCCATGCCCTCCCACTGCGAACCCTGGCCCGGGAACACGAAGACCGTCCTGCCCGTCTCCGTGACCGTCCCGCGTACCGCGTCGGCACCGACCGCGCCCCGCTCCAGACCGGCCAGGTTCTCCAGCAGCCGCTCCCGGTCCCGCGTCACGACGACCGCGCGGTGGGAGAGCCCGGCCCGGCCTGTGGCAAGCGCCTTGGCGGCCGGGGCGGGGTCCGCCTCCGGGCGCTCCAGGAGATGGCGGCGCAGCTGCCCCGCCTGTGCCGCCAGGGCTTCGGCGGTGTGCCCGTACAGCAGCCAGGGGAGCGAGGTGTCGCCGTCCGTGGGCGGTCCGCCGACCGCTTCCGGCTCCGGTGCCTCCTCCAGCACCACGTGCGCGTTGGTGCCGCTCATGCCGAACCCGGAGACTCCGGCTCGGCGCGGCCGTTCGCCCGGCCGCCATGGACGTGCCTCCGTGAGCAGGCGTACGGCTCCGGCCTCCCAGTCGACGTGCGGGGACGGCTCGTCCACGTGCAGGGTCTTCGGCAGCAGGCCGTTGCGCATGGCCTGCACCATCTTGATGATGCCGCCGACGCCCGCAGCGGCCTGGGTGTGCCCGATGTTGGACTTCAACGAGCCCAGCCACAGCGGCTGTCCGTCCGGCCGGTCCTGCCCGTACGTGGCGAGGAGCGCCTGCGCCTCGATCGGGTCGCCGAGCGTCGTCCCGGTGCCGTGGGCCTCCATGGCGTCCACGTCGGCGGCCGTCAGTCCCGCGTCGGCGAGGGCCTGGCGGATCACCCGCTGCTGGGAGGGGCCGTTGGGCGCGGTGAGGCCGTTGCTCGCCCCGTCCTGGTTGGTAGCCGTGCCCCGGACGACCGCGAGCACCTCGTGGCCGTTGCGACGGGCGTCCGACAGCCGCTCCACCAGGAGCAGACCCACGCCCTCACCGAAGGCTGTACCGTCCGCACCGGCCGCGAACACCTTGCACCGCCCGTCCGGGGCGAGCCCGCGCTGCCTGCTGAAGCCGATGAAGATGTCCGGGTTGGCGAGCACGGTCGCCCCGCCGGCCAGCGCGAGATCGCACTCGCCCCGGCGCAGCGACTGCACCGCCAGATGCAGCGCCACCAGCGACGACGAGCACGCCGTGTCCACCGTCACCGCCGGGCCTTCGAGCCCGAGCGTGTACGCGATCCGGCCCGAGGCGATGCTGCCCGCGCTGCCGATGCCGAGATACCCCTCCATGTCGGCGGGCAGCTTCACCCGGGACCCGTAGTCCGTGTACACCACGCCCGCGAACACCCCGGTCCGCGAGCCCTGCAACGACGTCGGGTCGATCCCCGCACGTTCGAACGCCTCCCAGGCGCTCTCCAGGAGCAGCCGCTGCTGCGGGTCCATACTCGTCGCCTCGCGCGGGCTGATCCCGAAGAACGCGGGGTCGAACCGGTCCGCGTCGTGCAGGAAGCCCCCTTCGCGCGCGTACGAGGTCCCCGGGTGCGCCGGGTCCGGGTCGAAGAGGCGGTCCAGGTCCCAGCCCCGGTTGTCCGGGAACGGCGAGATGACGTCCCTCTCCGACGCGACGACCCGCCAGAGGTCCTCCGGGGTCCGTACGCCGCCCGGGTAGCGGCAGGCCATCGATACGATCGCGATGGGTTCGCCGTCCTGGACCGCGGGCCGTCCGGCGGCCGGCGCCGCCCCCTCCGCGACACCCTCGCCGAGCAGCTGGTCCCGCAGATGGGCGGCGAGGGCGGCGGGGGACGGGTGGTCGAAGACGAGCGTCGCGGGTAGCCGCAGCCCCATCACCGTGTTGAGCCGGTTGCGCAGCTCGACGGCCGTCAGGGAGTCGAAGCCGAGGTCCTTGAAGGCGCGCGAGGCGTCCACGGTGTCCCCGGCCGAGTGCCGCAGCACCCCCGCCACCTGCTCCCTCACCAACTCCACCAGGGCCCGCAGCTGTTCGGGCTCCGAACGGCCCACCAGGGCCGAGACGAGCGAGCCGACCGCCGCGGCGTCCGCACCGGCGGCGGTCCTCACGGTACGGACCAGGGAGCGCAGCACCGGGGGCAGCAGCCCCGTCCCGGCCTGCGCGGCGAGGGCGGCCCGGTCCAGGCGGGCGGCGAGCAGGACGGGCCGGGAGGCCGAGCGCGACGCAAGCCCCAGCGCGGCGGCCACCTGGTCCTCGTCGAACCGGCCCAGCCCGTGGAACGCGGTGTTCCTGGGCCCCCAGGAGACGGACAGCCCGGGCAGCCCGAGCGCCACCCGGTGGTGCGCGAGCGCGTCGAGATACGTGGAGACGGCGGCGGCCTCCGCCCGCCCTGTCCCACCGAGCGCCGAGGAGGCGTCGGGCGCGAGCAGCACGAACGCGGCCAGGTTGGTCCCCAGGGTCAGTTCGTGCAGATTCCAGGCCGCCGCCCCGGCCGCGCGCAGACCCTCCGCGAACTCCTCGGGCAAGGCGGAGAGCAGCACCGCGCGGTCGGGTTCGGCCGGTGCGTGGAAGACGGCACCGACCGCATGCGAGGCCAGCGCGCCGGCCAGGAACTCCCGGTCCGCCGCGTCGCCCTCGGCCACCACGGCCTCCGCGCCCAGCTCCTCCAGTCGCCCGGCCAGGCCCGGGGCCGGGGAGAGGAGCAGCAGGCGGCGGGCGCCCAGGGCGGTGACGGCGTGGACGGCCGCGACCGCGGCGAGGTCCCCGCCGCCGGACACGACGACCGTAGAGCCCTCGGGAAGCACGGGCAGCTCACCCGCGTCCTGCGGATCGGACACGGCCAGCCTCGGGACGCGTATCTCCCCGTTCCGCAGCACCAGTTGGGGTTCATCGGCGGCCAGGGCGGCCGGCAGGGCGGTCAGCGATGCGGGCTCGGCGTCCAGGTCGACCAGGGTGATCCGGCCCGGGTTCTCCGACTGGGCGGCGCGGACCAGCCCCCAGACCGGTGAGGGCACGAGATCCTGCACGTCGTCGGGGCTCGTGGTGACGGCGTGATGGGTCAGCACCACGAGGTGTGTGTGGCTGTTCGCCTCGTCGCCGGTCCAGGTGCGCAGCACGGGCAGCAGTCCGCTCGCGGAGGAGGCGTGCAGCAGGACCAGGCCGGGCGCCGCCCCCTCCGGAGCCGGCTCGTAGGGGACATGGGCGGTGGCGCCGAAGGCGTCGCGCAGTTCGGCGGCCGGCTCGGCGGACGATGTCCATTCGGTGTACGGAAGGGCCGCCCCGGTTTCGGGTACCACCGTCCACTCGGTGCGGAGCAGCCAGTCGTGGCGCTCCCGGTCCGCCCGGCTCAGGGTCTCGACGGCCGGCGGCCGCAGGACGACCGAGTCCACGGAGGCGACCGGGGCACCGGTCGGGTCGGCCAGCAGGACGGCGAAGCCCTCGCCGCGCCGGGACACCCGCGCCCGCAGGCCGCCGGCGCCCACCGCGTACAGGCTCACCCCGCTCCAGACGGCGGGTTCCAGCAGCTCGTCGCCCGCTGTTGGATCCGCCGCCCGCACGACCGCCGTGAGGAGGGCCGGATGCAGCCCGTACCGCCCGGCCTCGGCCGCGACGCCCTCCGGTGCGGAGACCTCGGCGTACACCTCGTCACCCCGGCGCCACAGCCGGGACAGCCCCTGGAACGCGGGGCCGAGCCCGAGCCCCAGCACCTCCAGCCGCGCGTACAGCTCGCCGGTGTCCACGGCCGTCGCCCCGGCCGGTGGCCAGGACGTCAGCGACTCGGGGGCGGAACCGGAGCCGGGGGCGAGCAGACCGGTGACATGGCTGGTCCAGGCCCGGTACAACGAGCTTTCGTCGTCCAGGTCGTCGTACGCACGGGTGTGCAGGCTCAGTTCACGGCGGCCGTCGCCGCGTGGCGCCCCCGCCGTCACCTGCACGTCCACACCCCCGTGGGCGGGGATCACTACCGGGGTGTCGAGCGCAAGCTCCTCCACCGCGAGATCGCCCAGCAACCTGCCCGTCTCAAAGGCGAGTTCGAGGACTGCGGCGGACGGCAGCAAGACCGTTGCGCCGAAGGTGTGGTCGGCGAGCCAGGGGTGCGTGCGCAGCGAGATCCGGCCGGTGAGCAGCAGGGCGTCGCCCTGGGCGAGCGTGGTGGCGGCCGTCAGCAGGGGGTGCTGGGTGGTGTGCAGCCCGAGGCTCTCCGGATCGCCGTCGGTCGCCGCGTCCTCCAGCCAGTAACTCCTGTGCTGGAACGGGTAGGTGGGCAGATCGTGCGGAGTGTCCGCGGCGTCGGGGACGGCCGGTGTCCAGTCGACGGGTACGCCATGGACGTGGAGGTGGGCGAGGGAGCGGTGGAAGCGGGCGGGGGTGCCTTCGTCGCGGCGGAGTGTGCCGGTGACGAGGGCGGTGGTGTCGGTCGTGTCGGCGGTGTCCTGGAGTGCGGTGGTCAGGACGGGGTGCGGGCTGACCTCGACGAACACGGAGTGCCCGTCCTCCAGCAGCCTCTCGACGGTGGGGTGCAGCAGGACGGGATTGCTCAGGTTCTCGTACCAGTAGTCGCCGTCGAGTTCGGTGGTGTCGAGGGGGCGGCCGTGGAGCGTGGAGTAGAAGGCGGTGCTGGTGGGTCGGGGGGTGATGTCGTGGAGAAGGGCGTGCAGGGTGTCTTGCAGGGGGTGTACGTGAGGGGTGTGGGAGGCGTAGTCGACGGGGATGGCGCGGGCCCGGGTGCCCCCGTTGTTCAGCTCCTCGACCAGCGCGTTCAGTTCCCGCGCGTCGCCCGCGACGACGGTGCTCGCAGGGCCGTTGTGGGCGGCGATGTAGAGATCGGGGTGGCCGGCGAGGAGGGCTTCCGCGTCGTGGTGGCCGAGCGGCAGGGAGGCCATGCCGCCGGTGCCGGCGAGCTGGAGGAGGGCGCGGGAGCGGAGCGCCACCACCTTGGCGGCGTCGTCGAGGGTGAGTGCGCCTGCGATGTGGGCGGCGGCTATCTCGCCCTGGGAGTGGCCGATGACGGTGTGGGGGTGGACGCCGTGGTGCTGCCAGAGTTTGGCGAGGGCGGTCATGACGGCGAAGAGTGCGGGCTGGATGACATCGACGCGGTCGATGGGCGGGGTCTCGGGCTTGCCGTTGAGGACGTCGAGCAGGTTCCACCCGGTGTGCGGCTGGAGGGCGTCGGAGGCGGCGGTGAGGTGTTCCGCGAACACCGGTGAAGTGGCGAGGAGTCCGCGGGCCATTCCCTCCCACTGCGAACCCTGGCCCGGGAACACGAACACCGTCTTCCCGTGATCCGTGGCGATCCCCTCCACCACATCGGCCGACGGCACACCTCTGGCCAGCGAGTCCAGCGCGGGCACCAGCTCCTCGCGGCTGCCCGGCACGACCACCGCCCGGTGGCCGAGCACGGCCCTGCCCCGGGCCAGCACCGCGCCGACCGCCGCCGTGTCGTGCTCCGGAC
This sequence comes from Streptomyces sp. SID9727, assembly GCF_010550605.1. Classification (GTDB taxonomy): domain Bacteria; phylum Actinomycetota; class Actinomycetes; order Streptomycetales; family Streptomycetaceae; genus Streptomyces. The sequence continues at coordinate 3,356 of NZ_JAAGNI010000240.1, read as the reverse complement.
GCTGCGCCACGTACGAGCGCAGTCGCGCGGCCTGGTCCCGCAGTGCCTCCGGATCGTGCGCCGACAGCAGCCACGGCACCGCCGGCCCCTCCGGTGCGGAGTCACCCGGCGTCTCGGCGGCGGGCGCCTCCAGGATGACGTGCGCGTTCGTCCCACTGATCCCGAACGAGGACACGGCGGCCCGGCGCGGACGGTCGCCCTGTGTCCAGTCCCGGTCCTCGGTGAGCAGGCGTACGGCTCCGGCCTCCCAGTCGACGTGCGGGGAAGGCTCGTCCACGTGCAGGGTGCGGGGGAGCACCCCGTTGCGCATGGCCTGGACCATCTTGATGATGCCGCCGACGCCTGCGGCGGCCTGGGTGTGCCCGATGTTGGACTTCAACGAGCCCAGCCACAGCGGCTGTTCGTCCGGCCGGTCCTGCCCGTAGGTGGCGAGGAGCGCCTGCGCCTCGATCGGGTCGCCCAGCCTCGTGCCCGTGCCGTGCGCCTCGACCGCGTCCACCTCGCCGGTGGTCAGCCCGGCGTCCTCCAGCGCCTGCCGGATCACCCGCTGCTGCGACGGGCCGTTCGGCGCGGACAGCTGCCCGCTCGTACCGTCCTGGTTGACGGCGGAGCCCCGGACGACGGCGAGGACCCGGTGGCCGTTGCGGCGGGCGTCCGACAGCCGCTCCACCAGGAGCAGACCCACGCCCTCGCCCCAGCCCGTGCCGTCCGCCGCCGCCGCGAACGCCTTGCACCGGCCGTCCGGGGACAGCCCGCGCTGTCGGCTGAACTCGACGAAGAGACCAGGGGTGGCGATGATCGTCGCCCCGCCCGCCAGCGCCAGGTCGCACTCGCCCCGGCGCAGCGACTGCACCGCCAGGTGCAGCGCCACCAGCGACGACGAGCACGCCGTGTCGATCGTCACCGCGGGGCCCTCCAGCCCGAAGGTGTACGACAGCCGCCCGGAGGCCACGGACCCGGCGCTGCCGGTGCCGATATACCCCTCCAGGCCGTCCGGGGCGCGGCGGATGCGCCCGCCGTAGTCCCCGTACATCACCCCGGCGAACACTCCGGTACGGGAGCCGCGCAGCGTGTCCGGGTCGATGCCCGCCCGTTCGAACGCCTCCCAGGCGGTCTCCAGGAGCAGCCGCTGCTGGGGGTCGATGGCGACCGCCTCGCGCGGGCTGATGCCGAAGAACGCCGGGTCGAACCGGTCCGCCTCGTGCAGGAAGCCGCCCTCCCGGGCGTAGCTGCGGCCGGTCCGGTCCGGGTCGGGGTCGTAGAGCGCGGCCGTGTCCCACCCCCGGTTCTCCGGGAACGGGGAGATCGCGTCGGTGCCGGAGGCGACGACGTCCCACAGCTCCTCGGGGGAGCGCACGCCGCCCGGGTAGCGGCAGGACATGCCCACGATCGCGATCGGTTCGTGCCGCTCGGCCTCGGCCTCGGTCAGCCGCTGCCGGGTCCGGAGCAGGTCACTGGTCACGCGCTTGAGGTAGTCGCGGAGCCTGGCCTCGTTCGTCATGCGACGTCAACTCTTCTCGTCGTACGGGTCATTCGGAGCCGAGCTGTCCGTCGATGAGCTGGAAGAGCTCGTCGTCGGACGCCTGGTCCAGCCGGGGACCGGCAGGGATGTCGGTGGTGGGTACGGGCGGTTCACCGGCCGCCGTGAGCCGGGCCTGCAAAGCGGTGAGCCGAGCGACGATCCGCTCCCGGGCCTCCGGGTTGAGCGCGGCCCCGTCGAACGCGGCCTCCAGTTCGTCGATTCGGGCGAGGGCCGAGGCGGGTCCGCCGGGCAGCCGGTCGGTCAGCTCGGCGTGGAGGTGGGCGGCGAGCGCGGTCGCGGTCGGCCGGTCGAAGAGCAGGGTGGTGGGCAGCCGCAGCCCGGTCTCGGCGCCGAGCCGGTTGCGCAGCTCGACGGCGGTCAGGGAGTCGAAGCCCAGGTCGAGCAGGCCCCGGTCGGCGGGCACCGGCCGGTTCGGCGGGTGGCCCAGCGTCTCGGCCACCGCGGCCCGCACCAGGTCGAGCACCAGGCGCGGCCGCTCCTCCTCGGCCGCCTCGGCGAGCTTGCGGACCCAGGGCGCGTCGCCGTCCGCGCCGGACACCGCCACCGGCCGCCGCTCCGGCAGGCCCACCAGGGACCGCAGCAGCGGCGGCACCCGGTCCGGGTCGCCGAGCCGGCGCAGCGACGAGACGTCCAGCCGGGCCGGCACCAGACCCGGGGCTCCCGAGGCCAGTGCCGCGTCGAACAGGTCGAGGCCCTCCTCCGTCGTGAGAGGAGCGATCCCGGTACGCGCGATCCTGGCCAGATCCGCGGTTCCGAGAGCGTCACCGAGGCCGCCGGACTGCTCCCAGAGCCCCCAGGCCAGCGAGGCGGCGGGCAGCCCGAGCGCGTGGCGGTGATGGGCCAGCGCGTCCAGGTAGGTGTTGGCCGCCGCGTAGTTGGCCTGGCCGGCGTTGCCGATGATCCCGGCCACCGAGGAGAACAGCACGAAGGCGGCCGGTTCGATGCCGCGTTCCACGGTCAGCTCGTGCAGCAGCAGTGCGGCGTCGGCCTTGGGCCGCAGGACGGTCGTGAACGCGTCCTCCGTCAGTGCCTCCAGCGTCGCGTCCGCCGTGACGCCCGCAGCGTGCACCACGGCGCTCAGCGGATGGGCGTCCGGCACGGAGTCCAGCAGTTCTGACAGGGCCGCCCGGTCCGCGAGGTCGCAGGCGGTCAGGGTGACCTCGGCCCCGAGACCGGTGAGGTGGGCGACCAGCTCCCCGGCGCCCGGGGCGTCCGGTCCGCGCCGCCCGGTCAGCAGCAGCCGCCGCACCCCGTGCCGGGTGACGAGCCGTTCGGCGACCAGCCGCCCCAGCGCACCCGTGGCACCGGTCACCAGCACCGTGCCCGGCAACTCCGTGCGGCCCTCCACCGGGAGCGGCAGGCGGGCCAGGCGCGGGACGAGCACCGCCCCCTCACGCAGGGCGAGTTGCGGCTCACCGGTGCTCAGCGCGGCATCCCGCACACCGGCCGAGACATCCGCCCCGTCCGTGTCGACCAGGACGAACCGTCCGGGATGCTCGGTCTGGGCCGTCCGCACCAGGCCCCACCACGACGAACGGTCGAGCCCGGACACCGGGTCGCCGTCCTCGACGGCCACCGCCCGGCGCGTCGTCACGACCAGCCTGGCCCCGCCGAACCGGTCGTCGGCCACCCAGTCGCGAAGCAGCCCCGCGAGAGCGGCCGGGGAACGGGGCTCCTCTCCCAGCAGGGCGTCGCCCGCGAACCGCCCCTCCGCCTCCGCGATCCTCAGCGCCTCGTCGTACCCGGCCGCGGCCGCCCCGCCGGCCGCCCCGCCGGCCGGGACGGACCGCGCCGCCCACTCCACCCGGTACAG
>NZ_JAAGNI010000232.1 GCF_010550605.1 Streptomyces sp. SID9727 | reverse complement strand
GGCGGCGGCGGCCTCCGGCGTGTCGAACCCGGCCCGGAAGGCGGCGTCCGCGAGCCGGTCGTCGGCCTCCTTCAACCGTGCCGCCGCGCTCTCCTCCTCGCGCACCGCCCCGCCCGCCCCGGCGAGCAGGGCGACCCGTCGCTGCACCACGGCGGCGTGCTCGGCGACGCTCGGGTGTCCCCCGCGCGCCCGGTCCAGCACCGCGTCGATGT
>NZ_JAAGNI010000211.1 GCF_010550605.1 Streptomyces sp. SID9727 | reverse complement strand
GGAGAACCCCGCGGAGTCCACGCAGTTCCTGGGCCGCGCCGCGCAGGCCCCGCAGGGCGGCGGCGGGGACGCCGAGGCGACCCAGTACATCCCCCCGGTGCCCGGCGGCGCCCCGTACGGCATCCGGCCCGGGGCGCCCGGCGAGCGGCAGCCGCCCGCCGAGTTCGACAACCTCTTCCGCAGCGACGCACCCGAAGGCGCGACGCAGCAGATGCCGCGGTTCGACCCGGCCCAGCAGCAGGCCCCGTACCAGCAGCCCCCGCGGCAGCAGCCGTACCAGGCGGGTCCGCCGCCGCAGCAGGGCTTCCAGCAGCCGCCCCCGTACAGCGGCCCCCAGGACGGGCCGGGGCGGGACGAGGGCGACGGCGGGCGGCGCAAGAAGTCCGGCGCGGTGCCGCTGATCGCGGCCGTCGTGGTCGGCTGCGCGGTGATCGGTCTGGGCGCCGGCGCGCTGATGAGCGGCGGCGACGACGACAAGGACGCCAAGCAGCCGGTGGCGTCCGCGAGTTCACCGGCCGCCGGGGAGGCGTCCGGCGAGAAGGAGCAGCCCGCCGCCGACCCGGCCAAGCCGCAGGCCGAGGCGCTGGACAAGCTCCTCGCGGACAGCAACAACAGCCGCGCCGCGGTGATCGGGGCGGTCGAGAAGACCAAGACCTGCACCGACCTGGACACGGCCGTCTCCGACCTCAAGGGCGCCGCGACGGAACGCCGCGACCTGGTCACGCGGCTCCAGGCGCTGTCCGTGGACAAGCTGCCGGACCACGACCGGCTGACGGCCGCGCTCACCACGGCGTGGCAGGCGTCCGCGTCCGCGGACGACCACTACGCCGCCTGGGCGGCGCAGGCCAAGAGCAAGAAGGTCTGCAAGCACGGGCACGCGAAGACGACCTCGCACACCAAGCAGGCCACCGTGAAGAGCGCCGAGGCCAGCAAGGCGAAGCAGGAGGCGTCCGGGCTGTGGAACAAGATCGCGGAGAAGTACGGCCTGACCAAGCGCCAGGCGACCGCCCTCTGACCTCCGGGCCCACCCGGGCCCGCTGGACCGGCCCGGCGCGCCCGCGCCGGTTCAGCGGGTCGCGCTGGCCTCGGCCATGGTCTCCGTGACGTCCACGAAGTCCTTCCGCGCCGCGACGAGCCGCCCGTCGCGCACCACCTGGAACGTCACCTTGCTGTTGACGACGCGCGGGTAGGACCGCGAGCCGATCATGTCCTCGTAGCGCCAGCGCAGCACGGGCGTGAGGCCCCCGGTGTCGGCGCGGACGCCCTTGCCGAGGGCCCTGGTGAGCTTCGACGCGGTGATCCCGGACTCGTGCATCGACTCGATGACCGACTTCAGCGCGGTGTACGCGATCCAGGTGGTCTGCACGCCCGGGTCGTCCGGGTCGATCCGGTTGTCGCCGAAGGCGTACGCGCGGATCACCTTCCGCATCGGGTCCCACCTGGCGTCGCCCGGGGGCGGGTACCAGCCGGTGACGTACGCCCCTTCGAACGGGCTGTCCCGGCCGCCGGTGCGGTCGATGAGCGGCTGCCCCACACTGCCGAGCACGGAGGCCACGCGCACGGTGGCGCCCTCCGGTTCCAGCCGCCGGAACGAGTCGAAGAAGGTCTCCGTGCGGTCGCCCAGCACGGACGTCACGCATCCGCCCGCCGCGTCCGCCCCGGAGAACGCGCGTCGCGCCTCCGCGTCGTACGAGGTGGCGCCCTCGGCGGCCGGTATGTCGAGCGGCAGGGGCCGGCCGGCGCCCTTGAGGCCGGTGCGCAGCAGCCATGCCTCGCTGTCGCCGGCCAGCGTGTCCGGGCGGACCAGCGTGACCCGGTCGCAGTCGTGCGACAGCTGCTCGGCGGTGCCGGCGAGCAGCGCGGACTGGCCCCCGGTCACCGGGTAGGACGCATAGCTGCGGAACTCCTCCTCGGAGGCGCCGTAACCGCCGATGTACGGGATGCCGGCGACCTCCAGCGGGGCCATGTAGGCCCGCCCGTGCCGGCTGTACGAGCCGACGACCGCGACCGCCTTCTCCTCGACGGCCTTGCGGGCGCAGTCCCCCGCCCCGGTCCAGGCGTCCTGTTCGTCACAGGTGACGACGCGCAGCTGGTGCCCGTCGATGCCGCCCCGCGCGTTGATCCAGCGCCCGTACGCCTGCGCCATGGCGGTCATCCCCGCCATGTTCTCGGCGTCCGGTCCCGAGGCGCCGCTCGGCGCCCAGGTCACGACGGTGACGGGCTCCCTGGAATCCCCCGATCCCCCAGGGAGCGCGCCGCAGCCGGACAGCAGCATGGCCCCGGCCGTCACCGCGCCGGTGAGCATTCCGAAGGAGCGGGAGGGGTGGGGGCGTCGCCGTCCGGTCATGGACCGAGACCTTTCCCCGCCCCGGGTAACGCCGTGGTGTGGAGCCGTCAACGGCCGGTGACGTCACCGTGAACGCCAGGGGCCGGTCATCGGCACCGAGAGGGGAACGTACGATCGACAACCGTGCAGCAAGGTTCCGAGAACTCTTCCCGTCGCGGCCGTCGCTCCTCCACCATGGGCGGCATGCCGCTCAACGACCTTCCGTGGTGGCGCTGGCGCAGCAACGTGCGCTCGGCGCTGCACATGCTCTCCGACCCCGTCTTCCACCGCGACTGCTGGCTGGCCGGCCGGGAGGGGTACGGCGACGTCACCGACGCCGTCTACCGCCTGGTCGAGGACACCTGGCTCGACAACTGGTCCGCCGAGAAGTACGTCGGCACGATCTTCCGGGACGCCACCGAGGCCGCCCTGGTGGACGCCGCCGTGCTCCGGGTGCTGCGCATCCTGCACCAGGTCGGAGCGGACGCACCCGTCTCCGTCTACCTGGAGCACCCGGGCTGGCCGGAGGCCGTAGCCGCCGCCCGCGAGGCGCACGTGCTGCTCGCCACCAACGACGGCGAGGACCCCGACGCACCGCCGCGCTCCCTGGACGTCCTCCGCATTCTGACCAGGTCCGCCTGAACCACGCCCCGTGTGGCACGCTACGGGGATGACCGCGCCGCAGCCTGCCCCCGACCAGTACGTCCTCACGCTGTCCTGCCCCGACAAACAGGGCATCGTGCACGCCGTGTCGAGCTATCTCTTCATGACCGGCTGCAACATCGAGGACAGCCAGCAGTTCGGGGACCACGACACGGGCCTGTTCTTCATGCGCGTCCACTTCTCGGCGGGCACCCCGGTCACCGTCGACAAGCTGCGGGCCAGCTTCGCCGCGATCGGCGACTCCTTCGCCATGGACTGGCAGATCCACCGCGCCTCGGAGCGCATGCGGATCGTGCTCATGGTCAGCAAGTTCGGCCACTGCCTGAACGACCTGCTCTTCCGGTCCCGGATCGGCGCCCTGCCGGTCGAGATCGCCGCCGTCGTCTCCAACCACCCGGACTTCGCCGAGCTGGTCGCCTCGTACGGCGTGCCCTTCCGGCACATCCCGGTGACCCGCGACAACAAGCCGCAGGCCGAGGCGGAGCTGCTGGACCTGGTCCGCGAGGAGGACGTGGAGCTGGTCGTCCTGGCCCGCTACATGCAGGTCCTCTCGGACGACCTGTGCAAGCGGCTCAGCGGCCGGATCATCAACATCCACCACTCCTTCCTGCCGAGCTTCAAGGGCGCCAAGCCGTACCACCAGGCGCACGCGCGCGGCGTGAAGCTCATCGGCGCCACCGCCCACTACGTCACCGCCGACCTGGACGAGGGCCCGATCATCGAGCAGGAGGTCGAGCGGGTCGGCCACGGTGTCACCCCCGACCAGCTCGTCGCCATCGGCCGGGACGTGGAGTGCCAGGCCCTGGCCCGCGCGGTGAAGTGGCACGCGGAACGCCGCATCCTGCTCAACGGCCGCCGCACGGTCGTCTTCGACTGAGCGGTTCCCCGGGCAGGGCTACAGCCGGCTGAGCGAGGCGGCGGCGGACAGCACGTCGCCGATCGCCTCGCGGTCCCCGCGCTGCCCGGCCGCCGCCTCCACGGGCGGCACGTGCCCCGCCACCAGCCGGCAGAACTCCACCCCGTCCAGCGCGACCTGCGCCACCGTGTGCTCGGCGGACCCGAGGGCTGCGGGGGAGTCCAGCGCGATGTACCAGTCGCCGCCGCCCGAGCCCTCGATCTCCAGGTGCAGCGAGCGCCCCGGGGCCCCGGCCGGCACCAGCCCTCTGGCCGGACCGGCGAGACCCGCCCGGCGCCGTGCCGCCAGCGCCCCCGGCAGCATCCGGACCGCCAGGTCGATCATCCGGTGCAGATGCCCGGCGGACGGCGGCTCGTACGGGTAGTCCACCGCCTTCGCGATGTCCCGCCCGTGCACCCAGCACTCGAAGGCCCGGTCGAGCATCGCGTCCTGCAACGGCAGCGCGAAGTCCCCGTACGGCACGGACAGCTCCGAGGCCCCGGGCCGCGCGAACGACACGGTCCTGATCAGCGTGTGGCTCTGCTCGCGCCACGGCTCCCGGACGGCGCGGGTGGGCGGGCGCCGGTCGGACGCCCAGTACGCCTCGGTGCGCGCGCTCGGGGTGAGCGGGGCGCCGGGAAGCGGGTCGTCGAGCCCGAGGGCGGCGCCCACCAGGCCGTCCACGCTCATCAGGTGCCCGATCACCCCGGCGACGGTGGTCCGGCGGCCCGCCTGCCGCTCGTCCTCGAACCACTTCAGCCGCACCGGGGCGTGCCACTCGGCGGCGTCGATGTCCCGCAGCAGCGCGTCGAGCCGCGCCGTCTCGGCGTCGTACGGGGCGGCCCAGCCGGGCACCGGGATCTTCGCGGGCCGCCGGTTCAGACAGCCCTCCAGCACCCGGGCCCGCAGCAGCGGATCGAGGTCCAGGCTCCGGTCGGTGTGCAGCAGCCCGACCGCGTCCCGCAACCGCAGCGCCTCGTCGGCGCAGGCGTCGCACGCGGTGAGGTGCGCCTCGACGGCCGCGGTCTCCTCGGCGGAGCAGGCGGCGAGCGCCCAGGCACCCAGGAGGGCCTGGAGCACGCGGTGGGGGAGGACCGGGGCGGGCGCCGCGGGCTCCGGCGGCGCCACGCGGCCCAGGTCGCCGAAGTCGTCCGCGGCGGCCCTGGGCCCCGGTATGCG
>NZ_JAAGNI010000200.1 GCF_010550605.1 Streptomyces sp. SID9727 | reverse complement strand
CCCGCGGTGCGCCGGGCGGCGAGCGGCGGGCGGACGACGGCCGACTCGGCGGCGGACCGGCTGGCCGCGCTGCGCGGACCCGAGCGGACACAGGCGCTGCTCGCACTCGTACGGGAGCAGGTGGCGGCCGTGCTCGGCCATCTGACGGCCGACGAGATCACCGCCGACCGGGCGTTCAAGGAGATCGGGTTCGACTCGCTGACGGCGGTCGAGCTGCGCAACCGGATCTCGGCCGCGACCGGGCTCCGGCTGCCGACCACCACGGTGTTCGACTTCCCGACACCCACCGCCCTGGCCGAGCGGCTGTCCGTGCTCCTGGCCCCGGACGAGCGGACGGACGCCGACGAGCTGGAACGGCTGCTGGAGTCGGTCACTGTCGGCGGCGAGGGCTTCGAGGAGCTGCGGGAGCGGCTGCGGGCGGCACTCTGGCTCTGGGACGAGCGGGCGGCCGGGCCGGAGGCCGCCGAGGAACCGGACGACGACCTGGAGGCGGCCACGGACGAGGAGCTTTTCCGCGCGCTCGACGAGGAGCTCGGCGCGTCATGACCGGTCGTTTCCGCGTACGAGAGGGCAAGGGCGATGAGTAACGAGGACAGGCTCCGCGACTATCTGAAGCGGACCACGGCCGACCTCCGGCAGGCCCGGCGCAGGATCAAGGAGCTGGAGGACAAGGAGCACGAGCCGATCGCGATCGTGTCCATGGGCTGCCGTTTTCCGGGCGGCGTCGATTCGCCGGAGGCCCTGTGGCGGCTGGTGGCGGCGGAGACGGACGCGATATCCGGTCTGCCGGAGGACCGGGGCTGGGACCTGGAGGGACTGTACGACCCCGATCCGGACCGGCCGGGAACGGCGTACACGCGCGAGGGCGGGTTCCTGGAGGGTGCGGGCGGGTTCGACGCCCCGTTCTTCGGGATGGGCCCCCGGGAGGCCGTCGCGACCGACCCGCAGCACCGGCAGCTCCTCGAAGTGGCCTGGGAGACGCTGGAGCGTGCCGGGATCGCCCCGGACTCCCTGCGCGGGAGCCGGACGGGCGTCTTCGCGGGGGTGGTGTCGCAGGCGTACGTGCCGCCGCCGGACCGGGTCCCCGAGGGGTACGAGGGGCATCTGATGACGGGCAACGCGACGAGCGTCGCGTCCGGGCGGATCGCCTACCACCTGGGGCTCGAAGGCCCGGCCGTGACGCTCGACACCGCGTGCTCGTCGTCGCTGGTGGCGATGCACCTGGCGGCCCAGTCGCTGCGGCGCGGGGAGAGTGATCTCGCGCTGGCGGGCGGGGTGACGGTGATGGCGACGCCGGTGCTGCTGGTCGAGTTCAGCCGGCAGCGGGGGCTCGCGTCCGACGCGCGCTGCAAGGCGTTCGACGCGGCGGCCGACGGCACCGGCTTCGCCGAGGGCGTGGGCCTGGTGCTCCTGGAGCGGCTGTCCGACGCGCGCCGCAACGGCCGGCGCGTCCTCGCCGTGCTGCGGGGCTCGGCGGTCAACCAGGACGGGGCGAGCAACGGCCTCACCGCGCCCAACGGCCCCACCCAGGTCCGGGTCATCCAGCAGGCCCTGGCCTCGGCCCGGCTGGCTCCGCAGCAGGTGGACGCGGTGGAGGCGCACGGCACCGGCACCCGGCTCGGCGACCCGATCGAGGCACAGGCCCTGCTGGCGGCGTACGGGCAGGGGCGTCCCGAGGGCGAGCCGCTGCTGCTCGGTTCGCTCAAGTCGAACATCGGCCACACCCAGGCAGCGGCCGGGGTCGCCGGGGTCATCAAGATGGTCCAGGCGATGCGGCACGGGGTGCTGCCGCGCACCCTGCACGTGACGGAGCCGACCCCGCACGTCGACTGGGGATCCGGCGCCGTGGAACTGCTCACCGAGGCCGTCGCCTGGCCCGACCGGGACCGGCCGCGCCGGGCCGGGGTCTCCTCCTTCGGGATCAGCGGCACCAACGCGCACGTCATCCTGGAACAGGCGCAGGAAGCGGCCGGCGAGGCCGGGCCGGACGCGCTGCTGCCGGAGCCGCCCGCGCCGTGGCCGCTGTCGGCCCGTACGGAGTCCGCGCTGCGGGCCCAGGCCGGCCGGCTGCACGCGCGGC
>NZ_JAAGNI010000188.1 GCF_010550605.1 Streptomyces sp. SID9727 | reverse complement strand
GGCCCAGGCGGCCTGGCTGCGGGCGCACGGCGAGGTGGAGGCCGCGACGCTGCACGCGCTGGCGGCCACCCGGCTCGCCGAGAACCTGCCGCACATCGACAGCCTCACCCTGTCGCCGGACGTGCTCACGGGCCTGCTGAGCAGGCTGGGCCGGCCGGAGGCCGGGGCGTGAGCCTGGCCCCGCGGGCGGTCCTGGTCCACCGCACCACGCAGTACGAGGAGTTGCTCGCCCGCCACGGCACGCGCGGTCAGGCCGCGTTCGTCCTGGCCGCGCGGGGCCGGTCCATCGAGGAGGTGGCCGGCCGGCACGAGCGGACCCGGCAGGCCCTGGCGGACGCGGCGGCGGCCGTTCCGCTCACCTGGCGGCACTGCCGGGTGGAGCGGGCCGACCTGGACCGGTTCCTGTTCGCGCCCGAGGACGTGGTGGTGGTCGTCGGGCAGGACGGCCTGGTCGCCAACGCCGCGAAGTACTTGTCCGGTCAGCCGGTCATCGGCATCGACACCGATCCGGGCCGCAATCCCGGCGTTCTGGTGCGCCACCGGCCGGCCGACGCGGGGGCGCTGATGCGGGCGGCGGTGGCGCCCGGCGGGCGGGCCGACGCGCTGACGATGGTGGAGGCGGTGGCCGACGACACGCAGCGGCTGCTCGCCCTGAACGAGGTCTACCTCGGCCCGCCCGGCCACCAGACGGCCCGCTACCGGCTCGGGCCCGATGCGGCGGACTCCCCGGCCGAGCCGCAGGCGTCCTCCGGCGTCCTCGTCGGCACCGGCACCGGGGCGACCGGCTGGCTGCGCTCGCTCTGGCAGGAGCGCCGCAGCGCCCTCCCGCTGCCCGGGCCCGCCGACCCCCGGCTGCTCTGGTTCGTCCGGGAGGCGTGGCCCTCGCCGTCGACCGGCACGTCGTTCGTCTCGGGCGAGCTGGGACCGGGGCAGGGACTGCGGCTGACCGTGGAGTCGGACCGTGTGGTGGTGTTCGGCGACGGCATGGAGACGGACGCGCTGGAGCTGACGTGGGGGCAGAGCGTACGGCTCGGCGTCTCGGAGACCTCGCTGCGGCTGGCGGTATGAGGGCAGGGCGGTCGCGGCGCCCCGTGACGCCCGCCCGCCGGGGCCACGGCCGGCATCCCCGTAGGCTCGACGCCCACCGCCCCTCAGGAGGAGCACCATGGCCGCCGAGAACCCCGTCACCCCTTCCCGTAACACCCAGCCTCCCCAGGCCCAGGCGGCGCTGGGGGTCGGCGTCGTCGTGCAGGACGCGCGGGGCCGGATCCTGCTCGGCCGGCACCACAGCGGTACCTGGGAGCTGCCCGGCGGCAAGGTCGACCCGGTGCCCGAGTCCGTCGCGGCGGCGGCCGTGCGGGAACTGCGTGAGGAGACCGGGCTGACCGTCCCCGAGGACGAGGTCACCGTCTTCGCGATGCTGCACGACGCCCTCGGCGGGATCAACCGCGTGACGATGGCGGCCCTGGTGCGCGTCGACGCCGGCACGGCGCGGGTGACGGAGCCGCATCTGATCAGCGCCTGGGAGTGGACGCCGCTCGACGCGCTCCCGTCGCCGCTCTTCGACCCGTCGGCGCAGATCCTCGCGACCTGGCGCCCGGACCTCGGCATCCCGCACCCGCCCGTGTACCGCCTCCCCGTCGCGCCCGAAAGGTTGCAGGTGAACCCCTAACCTGATTAATCGTTTGCCTAGGGCTCATAGGCAGAGTTACCTTCGTGCCCATGAAGGCCCTGACCGAGCAGGACATCCGCTCATCGTTCGTGAATTGCTCCAAGGGGGAGGCCAAGCGCCTGCCGCTCCCCCGTGACTTCGAGGAGCTGCCGTGGGACGACCTCGACTTCCTCGGCTGGCGCGACCTCTCCGCGCCGGGGCGCAGCTACATCGTCACCGAGCACGAGGGTGAGACCGCCGGGATCTCGCTGCGCTTCCCGTCCCAGCAGCGCGGCTTCCTGCACCGGAGCATGTGCTCGCTCTGCCTGACCACGCACCCCGGCGGCGGGGTCTCCCTGATGACCGCGCGCAAGACCGGACCCGCCGGGCGCGACGGCAATTCCGTCGGCCTGTACATGTGCACCGACCTGGCCTGCTCGCTGTACGTGCGCGGGAAGAAGGCGGTGGCCTCGGGGGCCCGGTTCAAGGAGAGCCTGAGCACGGAGGAGCAGATCGCCCGCACGACCGACAATCTCCACGCGTTCGTGACGAAGCTCTTCGGCTGAGCCCGGCCGGGGCCGGCCGCCCCCCGCGACGACGTCGCGCGGGGCGGCGCTATTCTGGCCGCCACACCGGACACGGGGTGCCCCGCACGAGGGCTGAGATCACACCCGTCGAACCTGAACCAGTTAGCACTGGCGGAGGGATGTCTTCATGTCGTTGCCGCATGCCCAGGACGAGCGCGCCGCTTTCGGCGGGCGCATGCCCACCGCCCCCGGCGATCTGCGCGTCGAGGCGCACGGGATAGCCCCGGTCCCCGAGGACCGCCGTTACGGCCGGGCGGGCCGGCTGTTCACCGTCTGGTTCGCGCCCAACCTGACCATGACCGGCGTCTTCACCGGCACCGTCGGCATCGCGCTCGGCCTGGACTTCGCGACGGCTCTCGCCGCCGTCGTGCTCGGCACTCTCGTCGGTGCCGCGCCGACCGCGTATCTGGGCACCTGGGGCAGCCGCACCGGAGCCGGTCAACTGCCGCTCGCCCGGCTGGCGTTCGGGCCGGGCGTGGTACTGCCGGGCGCGCTGCAATGGCTGTCGTCCATCGCCTGGGACGCCCTGATCGGCCTGTTCGGCGGGGACGCCCTGGCGCAGCTGTGCGGCTGGCCGTTCTGGCTGGGGGTCCTGGTCATGATGGCCGCGCAGGGCGCGCTCGGGGTGCTGGGTTACGAGGTGATCCACCGGCTCCAGACCGTGATGACGTTCGCCCTGGCCGCGGCCTTCGCCGTGCTCGCCGCGAAGCTCCTGCGCGGGGTGGACCCGGTGACCGCCTCGACCGCGCACGGCGCGGACCGGGCCGGGGCGTTCGTCCTGACCTGCACCATCGCGCTGAGCCTGGCGCTGTCCTGGGCGCCGTACGCGAGCGACTTCAGCCGCTATCTGCCGCGCGACACGTCCCGGGCGCGCATGTTCTGGTGCACGCTGGGCGGGATCAGCGCGTCCTTCGTGGCGGTCCAGACGATCGGGCTGTGGGGCGCGTCGGTCTTCACGGACCAGACGGCGCGCGGCATCGACTCACTGCTCGGCGGGGGTGCGCTCGGAGCGTTCGGGCTGCTCGCGGTGGCGCTGGCGGCGTTGTGCAGCAACGCGATGAACGACTACAGCGGTTCGCTCGCGTTGCAGACCATGGGGGTGCGCCTGCCGCGTCCGGTGGCCGCGGCGCTCGCCGCCGCCCTGGGATTCCCGCTGGTGCTGTGGATGCACGCGGCGGACACGACGGCCCGCTTCCAGAACGTGCTGCTGCTCGTCGGCTACTGGATCCCCGGCTTCGTGGCGATCGTCTCCGTGGACTGGCTGGTGCGCGCCCGGGCCCGGCGGGGCGCGTCCGTCGACCTCGCGGCCGAGCACGCCCGGCCGCGCGCGTGGTGGCCGGC
>NZ_JAAGNI010000178.1 GCF_010550605.1 Streptomyces sp. SID9727 | reverse complement strand
CGGCGGCGGTGACGGCGGCGGCGAGCCCGGCCGGGCCCGCGCCCACCACGGCGACCTCGGCGCGGTCAGGGGCGGGGTGCGGCATGTCCGTTCCCTTCCTGGGTGGTGACGGCGTCGCCGGGCCGGGCGGGCCCGCGCCCACCACGGCGACCTCGGCGCGGTCAGGGGCGGGGTGCGGCATGTCCGTTCCCTTCCTGGGTGGTGACGGCGTCGCCGGGCCGGGCGGGCAGCAGACAGGCCCGCAGGTTCGGCCGGCCGTTGACGGTGGCCAGGCACTCGAAGCAGGAGCCGATCCCGCAGAAGGCCCCGGCGGGCCGCCCGTTGACCCGGGTGGTACGCCAGCTGAGGACGGAGGCGGCCCACAGCGCGGCCGCGATGCTCTGGCCGGGCAGGGCGGGCACCGGGCGCCCGTCGAAGGTGATCTCGAACCCGGGCCCGGGCTCGGCACCGGCAAGCCCGGCCGGGGTGCGGACGGGGTCACGTCGGCGTGCTCGTCTCACCGGAGCTCCTGTCTCGTGGATCGGGCGGTCAGGGGGCGGCGGCTTCGGGGCGGTGCGGGCGGGCGGCTTCGGGGCGGTGCGGGCGGCGGCTTCGGGGCGAGCGGCTTCGGAGGGCGTGCGGCTCACCCGCCTCCGGCGTCCGCCCCGAAGCGGTCCGGCCGGAACGGTTCGGCGTCCAGGGGCGGGTCCTCGCCCCGGATCGCCGCCGTGACCAGGGCCGCCGTCGCCGGGGCGAGTCCGATGCCGGCGCCCTCGTGGCCGCAGGCGTGGAAGAGGCCGGGGAGGCGGCGGTCGGGGCCGATGGCGGGGAGGTGATCGGGCAGGTACGGGCGGAAGCCGTGGTAGGCACGGAGCACCCGGGCGGTTCCGAGGACCGGGAAGAGCGCGGCGGCCGCTTCGGCCAGCCTGCTGACCACCGGCACGGACAGGGTGCGGTCGAAGCCGACGCGTTCGCGGCTGGCGCCGATGAGGACGGGCCCGCCGGGGGTGCCCTCCACGACCGGTGACGTCTGGAGGGCGGCCGACGCGCTGGACACATCGGCCACGTACTCGGCGGCGTACACCTTGTGCCGGATCAGCGGGGGCAGCGGCTCGGTCACCAGGACGAACCCGCGCCGGGGCAGGACGGGCAGCTCCACCCCGGCCAGCGCGGCGAACTCCCCGCCGCGTACGCCCGTCGCGTTGACCACGGCCGGGGCGAGCAGGTCACCTGCCCCGGTACGCACGCCGCGCACCGCGCCCGTGGGTCCGGTGAGCACGGCGGTGACCGGGCGGCCGGTGTGCAGGGCCGCTCCGGCGTCGCGAGCGGCGCGGATCAAGTGGGCGGCGGCGAGGGCGGGCTGGACCTGGGCATCCTCCGGGTAGAGGACGCCGCCCGCGAGTCCGGGGGCGAGGTGCGGTTCCAGCTCGGGCAGTTCGTGCGGGGCGACGGCCGTGGTGCGCACCCCTGCCCCCGCTTGTCCGGCGGCGGTCGCGGTGAGGGTGGCGAGGGACCGCTCGTCCGCCGCGACGACGAGGCCGCCCTTCCGCTCGTACTCGACCGCCGCAGGCAGGGCCTCGGACAGCTCGTGCCAGAGGGCGGCGGAGAGTTGAGCGAGGGTGAGTTCCGGCCCGGGCGGCTTGTCGGAGACCAGAAGGTTCCCCTCCCCCGCCCCCGTGGTGCCGCCGGCGACCGGTCCGCCATCCACCACCGCGACCGAGAGGCCGGACCGGGTGGCGTAGTACGCGCAGGCGGCGCCGACGACACCGGCTCCGACGACGACAACATCCAGAGGCTGTCTCGTGAACACGGCAGTAATATGTCACATGGTTCTGGGGGTGCCAAGAGTGCGTCGCACCCGCATATCTGACAACTCATCGGCTGTCGGCCCCGGTTGAAGCGGTGAGCGGTCAGCTCCGGAGGACTGCCTCCGGCATCCCCTGGTGGGTCGGGTCGAGTACCGGAGTGCTGTCCGGAACCCAGGACAGGTCCCAGCCGGGGTGCCGGGTGTGGACGATGACCAGGTCCCAGGTGCGGGCGGCCGGATCGGCGACGGCGGTCAGGACGCGAGGTCCCCGCGCGAGCGTCGGTACGTAGGGGTCGGTGTAGGCGACGGAGGCCCCGTTCGCGGAGAGGACGTCGATGATCCGCAGCGCCGGGCTGTCGCGGATGTCGGCGACCCCGGGTTTGTAGCTGACGCCCAGCAGCAGCACGCGTGGCGGCCGGGACGCGTCCTTCCTCGCGGCGAGGAGGGCGAGGGCGCGGGCCGCCACGGTGTCCGGCCGGGCGGCCACGGCCGCCATCGCGGTGTCGAGCAGGGGCGTGGCGGCGCCCCGCTGGGCCAACTGCCACCGCAAGTAGTGCGGGTCGCAGGGAATGCAGTGGCCGCCCACGCCCGGCCCCGGATAGAACGGCATGAAACCGTACGGCTTGGTCGCCGCGGCATGGATCACCGCATGCGGTTCCAGGCCCAGGGTCAGGCAGCTGTCGGCGAGTTCGTTGGCCAGAGCGATGTTGACCGCGCGGAAGGTGTTCTCCCACAGCTTCGCCATCTCGGCGGTCTCGGGGCTGTCGACGCGGTGCACGACGGGTGAGGTGCGCGCCAGCAGTGCGGCGGCGCGCTCGGTGGCGGCCGCGCCCACGCCGCCGACCACGCGGGGCGTCCGCTCCTGGCCGTGCAGCGGGTTCCCGGGGTCGATCCGCTCGGGCGCGAACGCGACGAACACGTCCCGCTCGGGGGGCAGTCCGCGCTCCCGAAGCGGAGTGACGAGCAGGTCGCGGGTGGTGCCGACGTAGCTGGTCGAGGTGAGCAGCAGCAGCTGTCCGGCCCGGGCGCGGGCCACTACCGCCGCGCACGCCGCGCGCAGTTCGGTCAGATCGGGAACGGCGTCATCGGTGACGGGGGTGGGCACGCAGATGACGACCGCCTCGCAGTCGCGGAACGCGTCGGCGTCGTCGGTGAGCAGGAACTCCTCGTCCTCCAGTGCCGCGGCCAGTCCCGCGTACTGCCCGGGCAGCAGGTCCACGGCCCGGCGGCGGATGGCGTCCAGCCGGGCCGGGCTCACATCCATCCCCGTCACCCTGGCGCCCGAGGCGTGCAGCGCCAGCGCGGTCGGCAGCCCGACGTACCCGAGGCCGACGACCGCCACCCGACCGGCCTCGACCGCGGCCTTGCCGACGTCCGCGCAGGTGGCCGTGGCCTGCCCGGGAAGCAGCGCGGCCTCCCCGCTCGCCGGACCGGCGGACCGGGCCGGCGCCTCGGCCGATGCGGACCCGGCGCCCGGGCCGGTCACAAACGCGTCCATGGGGCGATCGTCGTCCCGGGCACCGCCGCCGGACCGGCCCTGGCTCGCCGCTCTGCGCCGATCGGTGCGGCGGAATCACGCGGATGGGCGCACCTGCGCGGGGGCGGCGGCCCGGCCCCTGTCAGTCGGACACCCCGGGCGCGGCGGCCACCACCCCGTCCCGGCGCGGCCCGGCCGGGAGGAGGGGACCGGTGTCCGCGTAGACCTCCACGTTCTCGCGGGTGAGCCAGCCGGTGCGGGCGCAGGTCGCCAGGCCGTACCAGCGCAGTGCGCGCAGGACCGTGAAGCTCCACAGCGTCACCACCGGCGCGCAGGCGAACACCAGCAGCCGGCTGCGCAGCCGTTCGTCGTCCGGGCGGATCGCCAGGTACCGCAGGCTGTGGAGGTAGCCGACGACTACGGGGACGAGGAGGAGCAGCGGCAGCGGGCCCGCGTTGCTGATGGGGTGCAGCAGGATGAACCAGGTGAAGGCGGCCGCGGCCGCCAGGGTGACGAACCAGTTGACCGTCTGGTTCCAGAAGGCGTACCCGTTGAGCGGGAGGTATCTGACGCGCCAGAAGGACCGGATCGCGGAACCGCGCATCCAGCGAAGCTGCTGGCGGAGGTGGTGATCGAGGGTCTGCGGCATGGTGGCACGGGCGAACGCGGTCGGCTGCTGGACCGTCCTGCCGCGGAGTCTGGCCAGGAGGGTCAGAAGGGAGTCGTCGGAGAACGCGACCGGACGCCCCATGAACGTCTCGTCGAGGTAGGCGCGTGCGTTGTCGCGGAGCACCTCGGCCCGGTAGGAGGCGCAGCAGCCGGTGTTGACGACGACGGAGCCCAGGACCGACTGCGCGGAGCGCTCGTTGAGCTGCCAGCTGAGGGAGTACATGTCGAACAGGCGGGTCAGCCGGCTGGCGCGGGCGTTCGCGGACATGACGATGGCGGCCACCGACTGCACCCGGTCGTCCGTGAAGGGCTGCTGGAGCTCGTGAAGCGCGAGCCGGTCGAGTTCGGTGTCGGAGTCGATGGTCACGAAGTAGTCCGCGTCCGGGCTCGCGGCGGCGGCCCTGATCTGGGCGT
This sequence comes from Streptomyces sp. SID9727, assembly GCF_010550605.1. Taxonomy (GTDB): domain Bacteria; phylum Actinomycetota; class Actinomycetes; order Streptomycetales; family Streptomycetaceae; genus Streptomyces. The sequence goes on along the minus strand of NZ_JAAGNI010000178.1, from coordinate 3,907 downwards.
GCCGCTTGCCGAGGTTCTCCGTGCGCTGCCACGAGACCCGGACGCCGGCGTCGGCCGCGGCCCGCTCGAACCACTCCCGCACCTCGTCGTAGGCGACGCCGCTTCCGTCGTCCGTGACGTCGACCGAGTCCGGCAGCCGCGTCTGGTCCAGCAGGGACCGAAGGCAGCGGCGCAGCAAGGGGGCGTCCTCGTTGTAGACGGGGACCAGGACGGCGACGTGGGCGGCGTCCAGGACGGCCTGCTGCTCGGCGGACGCCCGGTAGGGGCGCTCGGCGTAGGCCAGCAGCGTCTGCCACAGCAGCCACAGGCAGGTCAGCGTGTACAGGATGACGAAGGGCGGCCGGCCGTTCCCGCCGAGGGAGGCGAGCGCGTCCACGCGGCACAGGACGAGGTAGCCGAGCACCGGCACGGTGAGCGTGGCGGCGGCCAGCACACGACGGCGCCGCGCGGACTCCGGGCCGACCCGGACCGGGGCGGGCCGATGCGGGACGCTGTCCTGCCCGGTGCCGCGTCCGTGCCCGTCGTCCCCGCTCATGATCCGGCCGGGCGATCGCGCCGCCAGGTGAGCCGGAGCAGTACGACACCGGTCACCACGATCGCGGCGGCGACGGCCAGCAGCCACGCCTCCCCGGCCGCGAACCCGAACACGGTGACGGTGCCCGCCCCGAGCCCCGTCTTCGCCAACTGCCCTTCAGACATCCGTGTGCCCCTTCGTCCTCGTCGCGGAATGCGGCGGTGCGGGCGGTCGGCGCCCGAGGTCGTCGGGCGCCGACCGCCCGCACGTACGAGAAGGACGGTTCCCTGCCGGACCGTCGCGGCTGCCGTCCCCGGCGCCCATTCAGTCGCCTGGCGTAGGACCTCGCGACGGCGAGGCAGCGGCAATCGGCTACGGATGGAGACGGGGACACCGGGGCCGGCCCGGGTCAGGGCGCCCGGGTCCCCGTGGGTGGCCCTGTCCTGGCTTCTTCCGGGCGGGACCTACGGACGGGGCACGTTCCGGAGGTTGGAGCGGGCCATCTGGAGCATCCGGCCCACCCCGCCGTCGAGCACGATCTTGCTGGCGGACAGGGCGAAGCCGGTGACCATGTCCGCGCTGATCTTCGGCGGGATGGAGAGCGCGTTGGGGTCGGTGACGACGTCGACCAGCGCCGGGCCCTTGTGCTTGAAGGCGTCCTTGAGGGCGCTGTGAAGCTCCTTGGGCTTCTCGACGCGGACGCCGTACGCCCCCGCCGCACGCGCCACGGCCGCGAAGTCCGGGTTCTTGTTGGTCGTCCCGAACGACGGCAGGCCGCCGACCAGCATCTCCAACTCGACCATGCCGAGTGAGGAGTTGTTGAAGAGGACCACCTTGACCGGCAGGTCGTACTGGACGAGGGTCAGGAAGTCGCCCATGAGCATGGTGAATCCGCCGTCGCCCGACATCGAGACGACCTGCCGGTTCCGGTCGGTGAACTGGGCGCCGATGGCCTGCGGCAGCGCGTTGGCCATCGAACCGTGGCTGAACGAGCCGATGACCCGCCGCTTGCCGTTGGGCGTCAGATAGCGGGCCGCCCAGACGTTGCACATGCCGGTGTCCACGGTGAACACGGCGTCGTCGTCGGCGAGTTCGTCCAGGACCGAGGCCACGTACTCCGGATGGATCGGAACGTGTTTCTCGACCTTGCGGGTGTACGCCTTGACCACGCCCTCCAGGGCGTCGGCGTGCTTCTTGAGCATCCGGTCGAGGAACTTGCGGTCGTTCTTCACCTTCACCCGGGGCGTCAGACAGCGCAGGGTCTCGCGGACGTCGCCCCAGACGGCCAGGTCCAGCTTGGTGCGCCGGCCGAGGTGTTCCGGCCGCACATCGACCTGCACGATCTTCACGTCGTCGGGCAGGAAGGCGTTGTACGGGAAGTCGGTTCCGAGCAGGATCAGCAGGTCGCACTCGTGGGTGGCCTCGTAGGCGGCGCCGTAGCCGAGCAGCCCGCTCATGCCGACGTCGTACGGGTTGTCGTACTGGATCCACTCCTTGCCGCGCAGGGCGTGCCCCACCGGGGACTTGACCCGTTCGGCGAACTCCATGACCTCGGCGTGGGCGCCCGCCGTGCCGCTGCCGCAGAACAGCGTCACCCGTTTGGCCTCGTCCACCATCCGGCACAGCTTCTCGATCTCGCCGTCGCCCGGCCGCACGGTGGGGCGCGAGGTGACCAGGGCGTGTTCGGCGGACCGCTCGGGGGCGGGCTGTCCGGCGATGTCGCCGGGCATGGTCACGACGCTGACCCCGCCCTGGCCGACCGCGTGCTGGATGGCGGTCTGGAGCAGCCGGGGCATCTGCTGCGGGTTGGAGATCATCTCGTTGTAGTGGCTGCACTCCTGGAAGAGCAGCTCGGGGTGGGTGGCCTGGAAGTAGTTGAGGCCGATCTCGCTCGACGGGATGTGCGAGGCCAGCGCGAGGACGGGGGCCATCGAACGGTGGGCGTCGTACAGGCCGTTGATGAGGTGCAGGTTGCCGGGCCCGCACGACCCGGCGCAGGCCGCCAGGTCCCCCGTGATCTGCGCCTCCGCGCCGGCCGCGAACGCCGCCGTCTCCTCGTGCCTGACCTGGATCCACTCGATGTCCGCGTGCCGCCGCACGGCGTCGACCACCGGGTTGAGACTGTCCCCGACGACCCCGTACAGGCGTTTGACGCCCGCCCGGGCGAGGATGTCGACGAACTGCTCCGACACGTTCTGCTTGGCCATGGGTGACGCACTCCCTCTGCCTGTGCTCCGTGCACGTCCGGCTGTCCGGGACGCGGGGCACCAAACCCCGGCCGGACGGTTGTCCGGAATCCATCAACCCATGGTGTGCGCCGTTACGCCTCCCAGACGCCGACCGCCGTCCGGTCGTCCGCGTACCCCTTCACCCGGATCCGGGTGTCCGCGAGGAACGCCCCGAGACCCGGCGCCTCCACGGGGGACCAGCGCGTGGCGAGCTCGGCGGCCAGTTCCGGTTCGCCGCGCAGCGGGGCGGCGAGCCCCGCCCCGCACAGCAGCAGGGTGTCCCCCGGCCGGGCGACGGAGGCGCGGAAGCGGAACGGTTCGGCAGGGGGCGGGAGCGGGTCCTCGACGAACGGGGCGGGGCCGGTGGCGATGCTGAGGTCCATGGTCAGCCGGTCGCCGCCCGGCCCGCTCTCCGGCGCGGAGGAGCCGAAGCCGACCACGGGCTCCCCGCTCAGCGCGGCGGGCGGCGGTACCGCCGGTTCCAGGTCGTGCCAGCTGCCGTCGCGCAGCCGGAAGAGGCCGCCGGCGCCGATGCCGAAGAAGACCCGGGTGCGGCAGCCGGGGTCGGTGGACAGCAGCAGGCAGCGCAGGCTCGCGGTGTGCGCGTCCGGTTCCACGCCCAGTTCGGCGGCGCGGGCGCGCAGCTTGCCGAAGGCGCGGTCGGTGAGCCGGTGGAGCCCGGACTTCAGGTCGGCCCGGCGGCCCGCCCTTATGTCGTCGGAGAGCCGGGCGTGGCTGCGTCCGACCGCCTCGCCGATCCAGTGGCAGGCGTCCGCCGCCGCTGTGTACGCCCCTTCCGCGCCCCGGGAGGCGCCGGCGACGGCCACCAGCAGCAGCGCGTCCTCCCCGCTCCCGAAACGCGCCGTCAGCAGCGCGTCCCGGCGCGGCTCGCCCCGGAACCGGGCCGAGTCACCGCGTACGGAGGCGGCGCGCAGCGTGTACGTCCCGTAGGTGGCACCGTCCAGCACCGTGTCCGGGACGACTTGGTCCAGCTCGTACGGGTCGGCGGCGGGCAACGCCGTCGGCTCGGCGTCGTAGGTGGGCGGCCGGCCCCCGACGTGGGTGACCAGGGGCCGGGGCGCGGCGGCCAGCTCCCCCGGCGCCTCCTCGGCCAAGGGCCCGTCCGCCCCGGTCCGCTCGGTGACGGGCCGCCCGGGCAGCGGGG
>NZ_JAAGNI010000162.1 GCF_010550605.1 Streptomyces sp. SID9727 | reverse complement strand
GGCGGCGGCTTCGGCGGCCGTCCCGGCTTCGGTGGACGTCCCGGCGGCCCCGGTGGCCGTGGTGGAACGCAGGGCGCCTTCGGCCGTCCCGGCGGTCCCGCGCGTCGTGGCCGCAAGTCGAAGCGGCAGAGGCGCCAGGAGTACGAGGCCATGCAGGCCCCGTCGGTCGGCGGCGTGATGCTGCCTCGCGGCAACGGACAGGCCGTCCGGCTGTCGCGCGGTGCCTCGCTCACCGACTTCGCCGAGAAGATCAACGCCAACCCGGCTTCGCTGGTCGGCGTCATGATGAACCTCGGCGAGATGGTCACCGCCACGCAGTCCGTCTCCGACGAGACGCTGAAGCTCCTCGCGGACGAGATGAACTTCGTCCTGGAGATCGTCAGCCCGGAGGAGGAGGACCGCGAGCTGCTCGAGTCCTTCGACATCGAGTTCGGCGAGGACGAGGGCGGCGACGAGGCCCTGCTGCCGCGTCCGCCGGTCGTGACCGTCATGGGTCACGTCGACCACGGTAAGACGCGACTCCTGGACGCGATCCGCAAGACGAACGTCATCGCGGGCGAGGCCGGCGGCATCACCCAGCACATCGGTGCCTACCAGGTCTCCGCGGACGTCAACGGCGAGGACCGTCGGATCACCTTCATCGACACCCCGGGTCACGAGGCGTTCACCGCCATGCGTGCCCGTGGTGCGAAGTCGACCGACATCGCGATCCTCGTGGTGGCGGCGAACGACGGTGTGATGCCCCAGACGATCGAGGCGCTGAACCACGCCAAGGCGGCCGACGTGCCGATCGTGGTCGCGGTCAACAAGATCGACGTCGAGGGCGCCGACCCGACCAAGGTGCGCGGCCAGCTCACCGAGTTCGGTCTGGTGGCCGAGGAGTACGGCGGCGACACGATGTTCGTCGACATCTCCGCCAAGCAGGGTCTGCACATCGACCAGCTGCTGGAGGCCGTCGTCCTCACCGCCGACGCCTCGCTCGACCTGCGGGCCAACCCGGAGCAGGACGCGCAGGGCATCGCGATCGAGTCCCACCTCGACCGCGGCCGCGGCGCCGTCGCGACCGTCCTGGTCCAGCGAGGCACCCTGCGGGTCGGCGACACGATGGTGGTCGGCGACGCCTACGGCCGTGTCCGCGCGATGCTCGACGACAAGGGCGAGAACGTCGAGGAAGCGGGTCCGTCGACCCCCGTCCTCGTGCTGGGTCTCACCAACGTCCCGGGCGCCGGCGACAACTTCCTCGTCGTGGACGAGGACCGTACGGCCCGCCAGATCGCCGAGAAGCGTGCCGCCCGCGAGCGCAACGCCAACTTCGCCCGCAAGGGTGTCCGGTTCTCCCTGGAGAACCTGGACGAGGCGCTCAAGGCCGGTCTGGTCCAGGAGCTCAACCTCATCATCAAGGGCGACGCGTCCGGTTCGGTGGAGGCTCTCGAGTCCTCGCTGCTCCAGCTCGACGTCGGTGAAGAGGTCGACATCCGGGTCCTGCACCGCGGTGTGGGTGCGGTCACCGAGTCGGACATCGACCTGGCGACCGGCTCCGACGCCATCGTGATCGGCTTCAACGTGCGCGCCGCCGGGCGTGCGCAGCAGATGGCCGACCGCGAGGGTGTGGACGTCCGCTACTACTCGGTCATCTACCAGGCGATCGAGGAGATCGAGGCGGCCCTCAAGGGCATGCTCAAGCCGGAGTACGAAGAGGTCGAGCTGGGTACGGCGGAGATCCGCGAGATCTTCCGCTCGTCCAAGCTGGGCAACATCGCCGGTGTGCTCGTCCGGTCCGGCGAGGTCAAGCGCAACACCAAGGCGCGCCTGCTGCGCGACGGCAAGGTCGTCGCGGAGAACCTCACCATCTCCGGTCTGCGCCGCTTCAAGGACGACGTCACCGAGATCCGCGAAGGCTTCGAGGGTGGTATCAACCTCGGAAACTTCAACGACATCAAGATCGACGACGTCATCGCGACGTACGAGATGCGCGAGAAGCCGCGAGGCTGACCCGTACCTCAACAGTCGGGGCCGGTCGACGGGACCTATTTCCGTCGATCGGCCCCGGCCGTTCCGTGTACGGTTCTTGTGTCCCCGCCGGTCATCGGCGGGGCGCGAACCCGAACCGGCGGGACATCCGGGCATACATGTATGTGGGGACACTGTCCTTCGACCTGCTTCTCGGCGACGTACGGTCGCTGAAGGAGAAGCGTTCCGTGGTCCGTCCGATCGTCGCCGAACTCCAGCGCAAGTACGCGGTGAGCGCGGCGGAGACGGGCGGGCAGGATCTCCATCGCAGGGCCGAGATCGGCCTCGCCGTGGTGTCCGGGGACACCCGGCACCTCACAGACGTACTCGACCGGTGCGAGCGCCTCGTCGCCGCCCGGCCGGAAGTGGAGCTGCTGTCCGTACGACGGCGACTGCACAGCGACGAAGACGATTGAGCAAGTCAAGAAGGAGACGGACCAGTGGCCGACAACGCGCGGGCTAAGAAGCTGGCGGACCTCATCCAGGAGGTGGTCGCCGGGAAACTGCAGCGCGGCATCAAGGACCCGCGCCTGGGGACCCACGTGACGATCACGGACGTCCGGGTCACCGGTGACCTGCGGGAGGCCACGGTCTTCTACACGGTCTACGGGGACGACGAGGAGCGGGCCAGCGCCGCGGCCGGTCTGCAGAGTGCCAAGGGCATCCTGCGCTCGGCGGTCGGCGCGGCGGCGGGGACGAAGTTCACCCCGACGCTCACCTTCGTGGCCGACGCCCTCCCGGAGAACGCCCGGGCCATCGAGGACCTGCTCGACCGGGTGCGGGCCTCGGACGCCAAGGTGCGCGAGGCGTCCTCGGGCGCCACGTACGCCGGCGACGCGGACCCGTACCGCAAGCCGGAGGACGAGGACACCGCCTCCGAATGACAACGCAGAACAACAGGACGCCGGATGGCCTTGTCATCGTCGACAAGCCGTCCGGCTTCACTTCGCACGACGTCGTCGCCAAGATGCGCGGCATCGCCCGCACCCGCCGCGTCGGCCACGCCGGCACGCTGGACCCGATGGCGACCGGTGTGCTCGTGCTCGGCGTCGAGAGGGCGACCAAGCTCCTCGGCCACCTCGCGCTGACCGAGAAGGAGTACCTGGGCACGATCCGGCTCGGCCAGGACACCGTCACGGACGACGCGGAGGGCGAGATCACCTCGTCCGCCGACGCTTCCGGGGTCACCCGCGAGGCGATCGACGCCGGGGTCGCCGCCCTGACCGGCGACATCATGCAGGTGCCGTCCAAGGTCAGCGCCATCAAGATCGACGGCAAGCGGTCCTACGCGCGGGTGCGCGGCGGCGAGGAGTTCGAGATCCCGGCGCGGCCGGTGACCGTCTCGTCCTTCCGCGTGTACGACGTCCGCGAGGCGGTCGCCGAGGACGGTACGCCGGTCCTCGACCTGGTCGTCTCGGTGGTCTGCTCCTCGGGGACGTACATCCGGGCCCTCGCCCGGGACCTGGGCGCCGGGCTCGGCGTGGGCGGCCATCTGACCGCCCTGCGGCGCACCCGCGTCGGCCCGTACGGGCTGGACGCCGCGCGCACGCTCGACCAGCACCAGGAGGAGCTGACCGTGATGCCGGTGGCCGAGGCCGCCGCGTCGGCGTTCTCCCGCTGGGACGTGGACGAGAGGCGGGCGCAGCTGGTGCTGAACGGCGTGCGGCTGGACATGCCCGCGTACCCGCCGGGGCCGGTCGCCGTCTTCGGGCCGGACGGGCGGTTCCTGGTCCTCGTCGAGGAGCAGAAGGGCAAGGCCAAGAGCCTCGCCGTCTTCGCCTGACCGGGTGCCGGCGCGCACGGGTCCTCATCGTGGAGCGGGCAGAGCCCCCCGTGCCCGCTCCACGATCCCCCACCCCTTTCTGTCCACGGAACGCCCCGGATTCACCCCAACGGGCAGGCGCTCGGAGTGAATCAGGGGGGTGACGGGGGCGCTTTCGCCCGGAGTGGTCCGCGCGGGGATCTTCGGCGGCCTACCGTCGGACCATGGGATGCGGGGACCGGGCGACGCTGGTACGACTGTGCGATCCGGCCGGCCGGCCGCGGGGGACCGGCTTCGTCGCCGACGACCGGGGCACGGTCGTCACCAGTCACGAGGCGGTCGACGGCCTTCCGCACCTCCTGGTGCACGGCACGGACGGCCGCAGCCACCGCGTCGACGCCGCCGACATCACCGCCGTGCCCGAATGGGACCTCGCCCTCCTGCCCACGGGCGGCCCCGCCACCCTGGGCGTACGGCCGCTGCCCATCCGGGTACGCGAGCGCATCGACCCCGGTACGTATGTGACGGTCGCCGCGCACGGTCTGCGCGAGGCGCGCGTCCTCGGCCGCACGCCGGTCACGTACACCAGCCGCGGCCGCACCCACCGCATCGACCGCGCCCTGGAACTGGCCCTCGGCACGGACGGCAGCGACGCGCTCCGGCTGGGCGGCGCCGCGGTGGGCGGGCCCGTGCTCGACCCGGACAGCGGGGCCGTCATCGCCGTCCTCGGGCTCGCCCTGCGCGCC
>NZ_JAAGNI010000144.1 GCF_010550605.1 Streptomyces sp. SID9727 | reverse complement strand
CGTCGTGAGCGGGGGCCCGAGGCCGGCGGTGGCGTCGAGGAAGGCGGCGCGCAGCGCGGGCCGGGTGGTGACGAGCAGCAGCGCCTCCTGACCGTGCGCGCCGGGGTCCGTGTACTGCTCGACCACCGCGTCGGTGACGGCGTCGGCCAGGCGGACATCCGGGGCCCGGGCCGTGACGGCCGCCGCGACGCGCGCCTCCCGGTCGGCGGTGACGGCCGAGACGATCGCCTGTTCCCGGCTCGCGAAGTAGTTGTTGTACGTACGCGGCGAGACGCCGGCCGCCTCGGCGATGTCCTCGACCCGCACCCGCTCGGGCCCCTGCTCGACGGCCAGGCGCAGCGCCGCCTCGCGCAGCGCCTCGCGGGTGGCCTGCTTCTTGCGCTCCCGCAGTCCCGGTGGTGTCGTCACCGCGCCAGCGTGCCACGGAGACTGCGTGCGCGCAAACTTGCGTGCACGCACTTTTCCTGCGAGCCTCGGCCGGACCCGACCGACGGAGAGGACCCACCATGCGGGCCAGGGGAATGACGTACGACACCGGATTCGTCCTGCACGGCCGCACCTCGCGCGAGCACTTCGACCTCGCGGTGGTCCGGCGGGAACTGGCGATCATCCGCGACGACCTGCACTGCGACGCGGTCCAGATCATCGGCGGCGACCCGGACCGGCTGGAACGGGCCGCGTCCGCAGCGGCCGCGCTCGGCCTGGAGGTCTGGTTCTCGCCCTACCCGCTGGAACGGGAACCGGAGCAGATCCTCGCGCTCTTCCGCGACTGCGCCGCACGAGCGGAGCGGCTCCGGCAGGAGGGCGCCGCGGTCGTGTTCGTCGCGGGTGTCGAGCTGAGCGTGATGAACCGGGGGTTCCTGCCCGGCGAGAGCCCCGAGGAACGGGTCGGACACCTGATGGGCCGCCCCGAGCTACGGGCCGAGGCGATCCGCGGACTCGGCGTGCGCGTCAACGCGTTTCTGGGCGACGCGGTGGCCGCCATCCGCGAGCACTACCAGGGCTCCCTCACGTACGCGGCCATCCAGTTCGAGCAGGTCGACTGGGGCCCCTTCGACATCGTGACGTACGAGCTGATCCGCTCCGCCGAGATCGCCGACCGGTTCCGCGAGGCGGTCCGCGCCCTCGCCGGGGGTCCGAAGCCGCTCGCCGTCACCGGCTTCGGCACCGCCGCCTACCGTGGCGCGGGGGACCGGGGCGGGCGGGTCCTCGACGTGGTCGAGCACGACCCGCTGACCAAGGACCCGGTACGGCTGGACGGCGTCTACGAACGCGACGAGGCCGGCCAGGCCGCGTACCTGAGCGAACTCCTGGAGGTCTTCGAGACCGAGGGCGTGGACAGCGCCTTCGTCTTCCTGTTCGCCCTTCCCGGCTACCCGCACCGCCCGGACGGCGACCCCAGGGACGACCTGGACCGGGCGGGACTGGGCATCGTCAAACTCCTCGAAGGGCGCCGGGGACGCACCTACCCCGACATGGAATGGGAGCCCAAGGCCGCCTTCGAGGCGGTGGCACAGCGGTACCGGAGATGACGGCCGCTACTCCCGCTTGTCGTCCCAGGGCATGCCGAGCCAGCTGTCGAAGGAGGTGACCAGCGCCGTCAATGCCGCCGCCAGCCGCTGGTCGGTCCACTGCGCGTGTACGACGACCTCGCCGTCGGCGTGGAACTCGAAGGGCGTCTCACCGACCGCCCGCCAGCGGATGCGCCGCGGCCCGCGTGGCACGTCGCCGCCGCCGTTCACCAGGCTGCCCACGCCGATCGCCAGCCACAACGGGTACAGCAGCCACCACACGTACCACCAGAAGATCCGGCCCTTGTAGCCGACGGCCTCGGGGCAGCCGGTCTGGGTGACCGACCAGCGCGTGCGCAGGCCCTTGCCCGAGCACGCCTTCTCGCGCACGACCGTGCCCAGCACCTCCCCGTAACCGCCGAGCACCTGGTACGCCGAGACCCCGTCACCGGCCGACGCGGTGACGACCGTCGCCAGCCGGGCGCGGCGCTCCGGGTCGGCCCACAGGACGAAGGAGCGGGCCCCGTCCTTGCGGGCGGCGAGGTACGCCGGTATGCCGCCCGGCGGCAGCTCCCGCTCCAGGTGGGCCAGGATGCGCGCCTCCCCGCCCGGCACGTCCGTGACCCTGACGACATGGCTGAAGGGTGAGACGGGAGGGGGAGCCGGCGCGCCCTTGCGCGGCTTCCTCCCCGTGGCAACGGGACTCACTTTCAGGACGGTGGCCACGTGCGCGCTCCTCCGTTGCGATGATCCGGAAGTCGAACAGTAGCCCTACCGCCCGAGGGAGTTACGCGGACGGGGCGTCGCCCAGCCGCCGGAACAGGCCCTCCTGCACCACGGACACCAGCAGGTGGCCCGCCCGGTCGTAGATCCGTCCGCGCGCCAGACCCCGCCCGCCCGTCGCGACCGGCGACTCCTGGTCGTACAGGAACCACTCGTCCGCACGGAACGGCCGGTGGAACCACATCGCGTGGTCCAGCGAAGCCATGTCGAAACCGCGCGGGCCCCACAGCGGCTCCACCGGGATGCGGACCGCGTCGAGGAGCGTCATGTCGCTCGCGTACGTCAACGCGCAGGTGTGCACCAGCGGATCGTCGCCCAGCGGCCCCACCGCACGCATCCACACCGCGCTGCGCGGGTCCGCGTCCTTGATCTCCTCGCGCGTCCAGCGCAGCCGGTCCACGTAGCGGATGTCGAACGGCTGACGCCGCGCCATCCGCTCCAGGGCCTCCGGCAGACCGCCCAAGTGCTCGCGCACCTCCTCGGCGACCGTCGGCAGCTCCTCCGGGTCCGGCACCACCCGGGCCGGCGGCAGCTGGTGCTCGAAGCCCGCCTCCTCCGGGCGGTGGAACGACGCCGTCAGGTTGAAGATCGTCCGGCCCTGCTGGACGGCCGTCACCCGCCGGGTGGTGAACGACCTGCCGTCCCGGACGCGCTCCACGTCGTACACGATCGGCACCCCGGGACGGCCCGGCCGCAGGAAGTAGGCGTGCAGCGAGTGCACCGGCCGGTCCCCGTCCGTGGTGCGGCCCGCCGCCACCAGCGCCTGCCCCGCGACCTGGCCGCCGAAGACCCGTTGCAGGGACTCCTCGGGGCTCCGGCCGCGGAAGATGTTGACCTCGATCCGCTCCAGGTCGAGCAGGTCGACCAAGTGCTCGGCGGGGTTCGTCATGCCGTTCTTCTCCACTCTCACAACTGGCCCACGGACGTGACCCGCACGACCGCCCGGCCCTCCTCGTCCGACGCGGCGAGGTCCACCTCCGCGCTGATGCCCCAGTCGTGGTCGCCGTTCGGGTCGGCGAACGTCTGGCGGACCCGCCACACACCGTGCGCCGCGTCCTCGTCGATCTTCAGCAGCTTCGGCCCGCGCGCGTCGGGACCGGTGCCCAGCTCCTCGTACTCGTCCCAGTACGCGTCCATCGCCTCACCCCACGCGTCCTCGTCCCAGCCCGCGTCCGCGTCCAGCTCGCCCAGGTCGCGGACCCGGTCCAGCGCGGCCAGCTCCACCCGGCGGAACATCGCGTTGCGCACCAGCACCCGGAACGCGCGGGCGTTCGCCGTGACCGGCTTGACCTCGTCGGCCCGCTCCTGCGCCTGCTCGGCGGTCTCCACCTCGGGGTTGGCCAGCTGCTCCCACTCGTCCAGCAGACTGGAGTCGACCTGACGGACCATCTCGCCCAGCCAGGCGATCAGATCCTCCAGGTCCTCGGACTTGAGGTCGTCCGGGATGGTGTGCTCCAGCGCCTTGTACGCGCTCGCCAGATACCGCAGCACGATGCCCTCGGTCCGTGCCAGCTCGTAGTTCGACGTGAACTCCGTGAACGTCATGGCCCGTTCGTACATGTCACGGATCACCGACTTCGGCGACACCGGATGGTCGCCCACCCAGGGGTGGCTGCGCCGGTAGACGTCGTACGCGTGCCACAGCAGCTCGCTCAGCGGCTTCGGGTACGTCACCTCCTGGAGCAGCTCCATCCGCTCCTCGTACTCGATGCCGTCGGCCTTCATCTGCCCGACCGCCTCACCGCGCGCCTTGTTCTGCTGCGCGGCCAGGATCTGGCGCGGATCGTCCAGCGTCGACTCCACCACGGAGACCATGTCGAGCGCGTACGACGGCGAGTCCGGGTCCAGCAGCTCGAACGCGGCCAGCGCGAACGTGGACAGCGGCTGGTTCAGTGCGAAGTCCTGCTGGAGGTCCACGGTGAGCCGCACGATGCGCCCCTCGGCGTCCGGCTCGTCCAGCTGCTCCACCACACCGCCGTCCAGCAGCGACCGGTAGATCGCGATGGCGCGGCGGATGTGCCGCAACTGCGCCCGGCGCGGCTCGTGGTTGTCCTCCAGCAGATGCCGCATCGCCTCGAAGGCGTTGCCCGGGCGCGCGATCACGGACAGCAGCATCGTGTGCGTGACCCGGAAACGCGAGGTCAACGGCTCCGGATCGGACTGGATGAGCTTGTCGAACGTGGTCTCCGACCAGGCGACGAAGCCCTCGGGGGCCTTCTTGCGGACGACCTTCCGCTTCTTCTTCGGGTCGTCACCCGCCTTCTTGACCGCCTTCTCGTTCTCGATGACGTGCTCGGGCGCCTGGGCGACGACGAAGCCCGCCGTGTCGAACCCCGCCCGCCCGGCCCGGCCGGCGATCTGGTGGAACTCCCGCGCCCGCAGTGTCCGCACCCGGGTGCCGTCGTACTTGGTGAGCGCGGTGAACAGCACCGTGCGGATCGGCACGTTGACGCCGACGCCCAGCGTGTCCGTACCGCAGATCACCTTCAGCAGACCCGCCTGCGCCAGCTTCTCCACCAGCCTGCGGTACTTGGGGAGCATGCCCGCGTGGTGCACACCGATCCCGTGGCGCACGTACCGCGAGAGGTTCTGGCCGAACTTGGTGGTGAAGCGGAAGTTGCCGATGAGATCGGCGATCTTCTCCTTCTCCTCCTTGGTGCACATGTTGATGCTCATCAGCGACTGCGCCCGCTCCACCGCGGCCGCCTGCGTGAAGTGCACGATGTACACCGGCGACTGCCGGGTGTCCAGGAGCTCCGTGAGCGTCTCGGTGATCGGGGTCAGCCGGTACTCGTAGCTCAGCGGTACGGGACGGGTCGCCGAGCGGATCACGGAGGTCGGGCGGCCGGTGCGCCGCGTCAGGTCCTCCTCGAACATCCGGACGTCGCCGAGCGTCGCCGACATCAGGACGAACTGGGCCTGCGGCAGTTCGAGCAGCGGGATCTGCCACGCCCAGCCCCGGTCCGGCTCCGCGTAGAAGTGGAACTCGTCCATCACGACCTGGCCGATGTCCGCGTACTTACCGTCACGCAGCGCGATCGACGCCAGCACCTCGGCGGTGCAGCAGATCACCGGGGCGTCGGCGTTGACCGAGGCGTCCCCGGTGAGCATGCCGACGTTCTCCGTACCGAACAGCTTGCACAGGTCGAAGAACTTCTCCGAGACCAGCGCCTTGATCGGCGCGGTGTAGAAGGTGACCTTGTCCTGGGCCAGCGCCGTGAAGTGCGCACCCGCCGCGACCAGGCTCTTCCCGGACCCCGTGGGCGTCGAAAGGATCACATTGGCCCCGGACACCACCTCGATCAGCGCCTCCTCCTGAGCGGGGTAGAGGGTGATCCCCTGCGTCTCGGTCCAGGACGAGAAGGCCTCGAAGAGAGCGTCGGGATCGGCGGTCGGGGGGAGCTGATCGATAAGGGTCACGCCCCCATCTTGCCTGCCTTCCGCCCCGATGAGGGAACCGGACGACGGCCCGAAGATCACGAACGATACGCTTCCCACTCAACTCGGCCACGCCGCAACGGCGGTGGCCGGATCCCGCGCTCGGGTGCACCACCCGGCGCACTCGGCGACACCTACGGGGGCTCGGCAGTCATGATGGGACCGGCACACTCTCTGTCAGGGGCGGCGGCCTGGCTGGGGGTGGGCGCCGCGGCGGCGGCCACCGGCCACACCATGCCGTGGCCCGTCCTCGTCGTCGGGGCGCTGATCAGCGCGGGCGCAGCGCTCGCCCCCGACCTCGACCACAAGTCGGCGACCATCTCGCGCGCCTTCGGGCCCCTCTCGCGCGGGGTGTGCGAGATCGTCGACAAGCTCTCGCACGCCGTCTACAAGGCCACCAAGCTGCGGGGCGACTCCCACCGCAACGGCGGCCACCGCACCCTCACCCACACCTGGGCCTGGGCCGTCATGACCGGAGCGGCCGCCTCCGCCGTCGCCTACAACGGCGGGCGCTGGGGGGTCCTCGCGATCCTCTTCGTCCACCTGGTCCTCGCCGTCGAGGGGCTGCTCTGGCGGGCCGCCCGCGTCTCCAGCGACGTCCTGGTGTGGCTGCTCGGGGCGACCAGTGCGTGGATCCTCGCCGGGGTCCTCGACAAGCCGGGCAACGGCGCCGACTGGCTGTTCACCGACCCCGGCCAGGAATACCTCTGGCTCGGGCTGCCGATCGTGCTCGGCGCCCTCGTCCACGACATCGGCGACGCGCTGACCGTCTCGGGCTGCCCGATCCTGTGGCCGATCCCGCTGGGCCGCAAGCGCTGGTACCCGATCGGCCCGCCCAAGGCCATGCGCTTCAAGGCCGGCAGCTGGGTGGAGATCAAGGTGCTGATGCCCGTCTTCATGATCCTCGGGGGCGTGGGCGCGGCGGCGGCGCTGAACGTCATCTGAGCCGCCCGGGCGCCGGACCCGGGCGGCCGGGCCCGGGGGACCGGCGCACCGGCCCCCGGGACCCGTCAGCCGTGCCAGGAGCGCCAGAGCGCCGCGTACGCCCCGTCCGCCGCCACCAGCTCGTCGTGGCTGCCCAGCTCCGTGATCCGGCCCTGCTCGACCACGGCGATCACGTCCGCGTCGTGCGCCGTGTGCAGCCGGTGCGCGATCGCCACCACCGTACGGCCCTCCAGCACCCGGGCGAGCGACCGCTCCAGGTCGCGGGCCGCCCGGGGGTCGAGCAGCGAGGTCGCCTCGTCCAGGACCAGCGTGTGCGGATCGGCCAGCACCAGCCGGGCGAGCGCGATCTGCTGGGCCTGCGCCGGAGTGATCACCAGGCCCCCCGAGCCGACCTCGGCGTCGAGCCCCCGCTCCAGCGCCCGCGCCCAGCCGTCCGCGTCGACCGCGGCGAGCGACGCCCACAGCTCCGCGTCCTCGGCGTCCGTACGCGCCAGCCGCAGGTTGTCCCGCAGCGAGCCGACGAACACGTGGTGCTCCTGGTTGACCAGCGCCACGTGCGACCGCACCCGCTCCGTCACCATCCGCGACAGGCGCGCGCCGCCCAGCGTGACCTCGCCGTCCCGGGGCGCGTAGATCCCCGCCAGCAGCCGGCCCAGCGTCGACTTGCCCGCACCCGACGGGCCGACCAGCGCCAGCCGGGTGCCCGGCGCGACGTCCAGCGACACCCGGTGCAGCACGTCGACCCCGTCCACGTACCCGAAGCGCACCTCGTCGGCCCGCACGTCCCGGCCGTCCGGGGACACGGAGGCGTCGCCCGCGTCCGGCTCGATCTCCCGGACGCCCACCAGCCGCGCCAGCGACACCTGGGCCACCTGCAACTCGTCGTACCAGCGCAGGATCAGACCGATCGGGTCCACCATCATCTGCGCCAGGAGCGCACCCGTGGTGAGCTGGCCGACGGTCATCCACCCCTCGATGACGAACCAGCCGCCCAGCAGCAGGACCGCGCCGAGGATCGTCGCGTACGTGATGTTGATGACCGGGAACAGCACCGTCCGCAGGAACAGCGTGTAGCGCTCCCACGCCGTCCACTGCTTGACCCGCAGGTCCGAGAGCGCGACCCGGCGCGCCCCCAGCCGGTGCGCCTCAACGGTCCGCCCCGCGTCCACGGTCTCCGCCAGGGCCGCGGCGACCGCCGCGTAGCCGGCGGCCTCCGAGCGGTACGCCGAGGGCCCCCGGCGGAAGTACCAGCGGCAGCCGACGAGCAGCACCGGCAGCGCCACGACCACGGCCAGGGCGAGCGGGGGAGCGGTGACGGTGAGGGCGGCGACCAGCAGCCCCACCCACACCACACCGATCGTCAGCTGCGGGACGGCCTCGCGCATGGCGTTGGCGAGCCGGTCGATGTCGGTGGTGATCCGGGACAGCAGATCACCCGTACCGGCCCGCTCCAGCACGCCCGGCGGCAGCCGCACCGACCGGACGAGGAAGTCCTCGCGGAGGTCGGCGAGCATCTCCTCGCCCAGCATGGCGCTGCGCAGCCGCATCATCCGGGTGGCCACGGTCTGCACCACGAGCGCGCACGCGAAGACCGCGGCGGTGCGCTCCAGGTGCAGATCGCGGGCCCCGTCGGACAGGTCCTCCACGAGCCCGCCCAGCAGGTACGGGCCCACGATGGACGCGACCACCGCGAACGTGTTGAGCAGGGTCACCACGACGAACGGCTTGCGGTGGCGCCGCAGCAGCTCCAGGACGTAGGCCCGTACGGTCGCCGGCCGGCCGACCGGCAGGGTGGCGGCCGTCTCGGGGGCGGCCGGGTCGTAGGCGGGGGGTACGTGGGCCGGTGGGGCGACGCCGGTCATTGCCTGTCCTCTCATGCCCGTTCCTCGATTTCCTGGTGCGCTTCCCGGCGTGCGGCGGTCTCGTCGTCGGTCTCGCGGGTGACGACGGCGCGGTAGCGCTCCTCGGTGCGCAGCAGCTCGCGGTGCGTACCGACCGCCACCACCGTGCCGCCGTGCACCAGCGCCACCCGGTCGGCCAGGTCGAGGAGCAGGGGCGACGAGGAGAACACGACGGTCGTACGGTCCGCGCGCAGCGCCTTGACGCCCGCCGCGACCCGGGCCTCGGTGTGCGAGTCCACCGCCGAGGTCGGCTCGTCCAGGACGAGCGTGTCCGGGTCGGTGAGCAGCGACCGGGCCAGGGCGAGCCGCTGGCGCTGGCCGCCGGACAGGGAACGGCCGCGTTCGGTGATCCGGGTGTCCAGCGGCTCGCGGTCGGGCTCGGGGGACGCCTGGGCCAGGGCGGCCAGCACGTCGTCGCACTGCGCGGCGGACAGGGCGGCCGAGGCCGCCACCTGCCCCGACGATGGCACGTCCAGCAGTTCGCGCAGGGTGCCCGAGAGCAGCACGGGGTCCTTGTCCTGCACGAGTACGGCGGTCCGTGCCGCGCCCGGTTCCAGTTCGTCCAGCGGCACACCGCCCAGCAGGACGGAGGGCGGCTCGGGGGCGTCGGCGTCCGGTGCCTCGGGCCGGGCGTGCCCGCCGAGCCGTTCCGCCAGCCGCCCCGCCTCGTCCGGGTCGCCGCAGACGACCGCGGTGAACGCGCCGCGCGGGGCCAGCAGCCCGGTGACCGGGTCGTACAGGTCACCGGACGGGACGGTGTCGACGGTGGCCGGGCGGGTGTTCCGGCTCAGCGACAGCACGCGTACGGCGCGCTGCGCGGAGGGGCGGGAGAAGGAGTACGCCATGGCGATCTCCTCGAAGTGCCGCAGCGGGAACAGGGTGAGGGTCGCCGCGCTGTACACCGTGACCAGCTGGCCCACCTCGATCCTGCCGTCCCGGGCCAGCGAGGCCCCGTGAACGACCAGGGCGAGCAGCAGGAGGCCGGGCAGCAGCACCTGCACCGCCGAGATCAGCGACCACATCCGGGCGCTGTGCACCGCGGCCTCGCGGACCTCCTGCGAAGCCCGCCGGTAGCGGTCCAGGAACAGCTCCTCGCCGCCGATGCCGCGCAGAACGCGCAGCCCGGCCACGGTGTCCGAGGCGAGTTCGGTGGCCCGGCCGCCCTTCTCGCGCTGCACGTCCGCCCGCCGGGTGGCACGCGGCAGCAACGGCAGGACGGACAGGGCGAGGAACGGCATGGCGACCGCCACGAGAACGCCCATGGACGGAAGGTAGAGGACGAGCGCCACGCTGATGACGACGAGGACCGTGGCGGCGGCGAGGAAACGCGACAGCGCCTCGACGAACCAGCCGATCTTCTCCACGTCACTCGTGGACACCGCCACCACCTCGCCCGCGGCCACCCTGCGGGTCAGGAGGGAGCCCAGCTCGGCGGTCTTGCGGGACAGCAACTGCTGGATCCGGGCGGCGGCGGTGATCCAGTTGGTGACCGCGGCCCGGTGGAGCATCGCGTCGCCCACCGCGGTCAGCACGCCCAGCAGCGCGGTCAGCCCACAGGCCAGCGCGAGCCTGCCGCCGGACCGGTCCACGACCGCCTGCACGGCGAGTCCCACCGTCAGCGGGTATCCCGCGATGGAGCACTGGTGCAGCAGCCCCCAGAACAGGGACTTGAGCTGCCCGCGGATCTGATTGCGGCCCAGCCACAGCAGGAAGCGGGGGCCTGAACGGACGTCGGGATCGCCGGGGTCCGAGTACGGAAGATCGCGAATGTGCATGACATCCCAAAGATCGGAAGCGGCCGGGCCCGCGAGGCGCCGCGAAGCGCGTCGGGGCAGCACCGGGTCGCCCACGGGAGACGAGGGCGGGGGAACCGGACCGCGCAAGCCTTGCCGGTCGCCGGGATCGCGGCAAACGGTTTTACGCGGCGGCCGGTACGGGTGCGGCCCCAGGTGCTGGTGGGATGCGTCCGGGCCGCCCGCGCCCCGGACGGGTAAAGATTCGGCACGCATTCGCCGGGGCTGCCCGGACCGGCCGATCGCGTACACCGCCGGGTGCGAGCATGGACGGATGCGTATAGCCGGTGCGGTTCGGATGGTGGCCTCGGCGGCCGCCTGCGGTGTCCTGCTCACGACCCTGACGTCCTGCGGTGACGGTCAGGACACGAAGAAGGGCGCCGCCGCAGAGCGACCGGCTGCCGGGAAGGGCAGTACGAAGGCCCCCGTCAAGGATCTGAAGCGCATTCCCGAGGTGGGCGACCGGCTCCAGTCGCAGATCCCGGCCGACTCCCGCCAGGTCGTCGCCGTCTACGGGGAGGGCAGGGACTCCGCGGACTCCACCGTCGTGCTCTACACCAAGTCCGGCTCCACCTGGGACGAGGCCGCCTCGTGGAAGGGCCACAACGGCAAGAGGGGCTGGACGCCCGACCACCACGAGAACGACAAACGCAGCCCCGTCGGGGTCTACACCCTCAGCGACGCGGCCGGTGTCCTGCCCGACCCGGGCGCCCGCCTCCCCTACACGCGGACCGCGTCGATCCAGGCCCCGCACTACTGGGCCAAGTCCCACTGGCACGACTTCGACTACGTCATCGCCATCGACTACAACCGGGTCAAGGGCACCCCGCCCAACGACCCGACACGCCCGCAGGGCCAGACCAAGGGCGGCAGCATCTGGCTGCACATGGACCACGGCAGCGGCACCTCGGCCTGCGTGAGCGTGTCCAAGCAGGCCATGGAGAAGCTGCTGCGCACCCTCGACCCGAAGCAGCACCCGGTCGTCGTCATGGGCGACCGCGCCAGCCTCCGCGCCTGACCCGCGCGGGTCAGGCGGGGCCCGGGCGGGTCGCCCACTCCAGCTCCATCAGGGCGGAGTGGTACGAGCGGCCCGTCGCCCGGTCCATGCCGATCTCGCACATCCGGTTGGCCGAGAGGTACGCGTCGTACTCCCGGGACCGCACCTCGGCGGCCTCCTTGGCGGTCGCGGAGGCCGTCAGCTCCTTGTGCAGCATCCCGCGGTCGCCCGCGAAACCGCAGCACGCGGCGTCGTCCGGGACCACGGCCTCCTCCGCGCAGGCATCGGCGACCGCGCGCAGCCGGTCCACGTCGTCCAGATGCTCCATGGAACAGGTCGGGTGCAGCACGGCCGAACGGGACCTCCGCTCCACCGTCAGCTCCGGCAGCAGCTCGTCCGCGGCCCAGACCAGGGAGTCGACCACGGTCAGCTCGCGGTGCAGCGCCCGGTTGTCCTCGGTGAGATACGGGACCACCTCATGGGCGATGCCCAGCGTGCACGAGGAGGCGTCGACCACCAGCGGCAGCTTCCCGCCGGCCGTCCAGCCCCAGGCCGCTTCCACGATCCGGTTGGCCATCACGGCGTTGCCGGAGTCGTACCCCTTGGAGTGCCAGATGGTGGCGCAGCAGGTGCCGTTGACGTCGTCCGGGATCCAGACGGGCTTTCCCGCCCGGGCCGACACGGCCACCACGGCCTGCGGCAGCGACGGGCCGCGATGGCTGTCCGGGCTGCCGAAGATGCGGTTGACGCAGGCCGGGTAGTAGACCGCGCTCGCCCCCGCCCTGGAGGTACGCGGCAGCTTGCGGGGCGCGGCGCCGGGTACCTCCGGAAGCCACTCGGGGACCAGATCCGGGTGCACCGCCCGGCGGGCGAGCCGGGTGACCCCTTGCAGCAGCCGGTCGTCGATCCGGCTCGCCGCGGCGATCGCGAGCCGCGCCGCCGTCTCCGCCGTACGGAAGTGCTTGGCGGCCAGCGCGGCGATCCGCTCCTCGCGCGGGGAGTGCCGCTGGTGGCGGAAGTTCTTCATCATGGCGCCCGTGTCGATGCCGACGGGGCAGGCCAGCTTGCAGGTGGAGTCACCGGCACAGGTGTCCACGGCGTCGTAGCCGTAGGCGTCGACCAGGCCCGTCTCGACAGGTGAACCGTCGGGCTGGCGCATCATCTCGCGGCGCAGCACGATGCGCTGGCGCGGTGAGGTCGTCAGATCGTGGCTGGGGCAGGTCGGTTCGCAGAATCCGCACTCGATGCAGGGGTCGGCGATCGCCTCGACCTTCGGGATGGTCTTGAGGCCGCGCAGATGGGCCTTCGGGTCGCGGTCGAGGACGATCCGCGGCGCCAGGACCCCGTCGGGGTCGATGACCTGCTTCGTACGCCACATCAGTTCGGTGGCCCGCGGTCCCCACTCCAGTTCGAGGAAGGGGGCGATGTTGCGGCCCGTCGCGTGCTCCGCCTTGAGCGATCCGTCGAACCGCTCCACCGTCAGCCGGCAGAAGTCCGCCATGAAGGCGGCGTACCGGTCGACGTCGGAGGGGCGTGCCGCGTCGAACGCCAGCAGGAAGTGCAGGTTTCCGTGCGCGGCGTGTCCGGCGACGGCGGCGTCGAAGCCGTGCTCCGCCTGGAGCGCGAGCAGCGCCTCGCAGGCATCGGCCAGCCGGGACGGCGGGACCGCGAAGTCCTCGGTGATCAACGTCGTACCCGAGGGGCGGGAACCGCCCACCGCGGTGACGAACGCCTTGCGGGCCTTCCAGTAACCGGAGATGGTGCGGGCGTCCCGGGTGAACTCGTTGGTCACCGAGGTGACGGGCCGGACCAGCTCCAGCCGTCGCACCACATCGGCCGCCGCCCGCTCGTACGCCTCCTGGCCCGCCTCGTCCGGGGCCCGGAACTCCACCAGCAGCGCGGCGGTCTCCTTCGGCAGCCCCGCCCAGTCGGCCGGGACGCCCTGCACGCTCACCGAGGCGCGCAGGGTGTTGCCGTCCATCAGCTCGACGGCGATGGCCCCCGCCTCGTTGAACAGCGGAACGGCGGCGGCCGCGGCGGTCAGGGAGGGGAAGAACAGCAGCGCCGTGGAGATCCGGCGGTCCAGCGGAAGGGTGTCGAAGACGACCTCGGAGATGAAGCCGAACGTCCCCTCGGAGCCGACCATGAGGCCGCGCAGGATCTCCACCGGGGTCGAGCCGTCGAGAAACGCGTCCAGCCGGTAGCCGTTGGTGTTCTTGATCTCGTACTTGGCGCGGATACGGGCCGTGAGCGCCGCGTCCGCCTCGATCTCCGCCTTCAGCGCCAGCAGCCCCTCGCACAGCCGCGGCTCGGCCCGGGCCAGGTCCTCGTCGGCCGCGGGATCGCCGGTGTCCACGACGGTGCCGCTCGGCAGCACGAAGGTGAGCGACGAGACGGTCCGGTACGAATTGCGGGTGGTCCCCGCGGTCATGCCCGAGGCGTTGTTGGCGACGACTCCGCCGATCGTGCACGCGATGGCGCTGGCCGGGTCGGGGCCCAGCAGCCTGCCGTGCCGGGCGAGGGCGGCGTTGGCCCGTACGACCGTCGTCCCGGGGCGGATCCGGGCGCGGGCCCCGTCGTCCAGGACCTCGATGCCCGCCCAGTTCCGCCGGACGTCGACGAGGATGTCCTCTCCCTGGGCTTGGCCGTTGAGGCTGGTGCCGGCGGCGCGGAAGACGACGTTGCGGCCCTGGCCGTGCGCGTACGACAGGATCGCCGAGATGTCGTCCAGGTCCTCGGGGACGACTACGACCTGGGGCACGAACCGGTACGGGCTGGCGTCCGAGGCGTACTTCACCAGGTCGGAGACCTTCCAGAGCACCTTCTCCGCGCCGAGCAGGGCGGTGAGACCGGCGCGCAGCGCCTCCGGCGTGCCCTGAGCCCGCGTGTCGGGGACGCGGTCGTGGGAGGGCGGGCGCACCGCCGCGGGGCGCAGCGTGTCGGGGTCCGGCTCCAGCAGCGGCATGGTGGTTCTCCTCGGCGGGCTCGTCGGTCCGCGGCTCGGCGCCGCGTCCCGTGACCGGTCAGCAGCGGCGCTCCGGCATTCCGTCGACCAGGGCGGTCAGCAGACCGCCGAGCACCTCGCGCTGGTCGGCGGTCAACGGAGCCAGGATCTCCTCCGCGGCCGCCCGGCGCGCGTCGCGCAGCGAGCGGAGCGTGGCGATGCCCTCGTCCGTGATCTCGATCCTGACCACCCTACGACTGTCCGGATCGGGGGCGCGGCGCACCCTGCCGCTCGCCTCCAGGGCGTCCACCAGCGTGGTCACTGCGCGGGGGACCACGTCGAGGCGCTGCGCGAGATCCGCCATCCGGGGCGGTCCGTCGTAATGGGCGACGGTGCGCAGCAGCCGGAACTGCGCGGGCGTGATGCCGATCGGCTCCAGCTGGCGGCCCTGGATGCGCTGGAGCCTGCGCGTCAGCCGCAGCAGCTGTTCGGCGAGTACGCCGTCGGGGTCGGGGGAGTCCATGGGGGAACACTATCAGGACCTGGTTCATTGTGAGTGCGGGTAACAATGAGCTATGCTCTCATTCAACCCGACTGTCACGGTCGCGATACCCGCGTCCGGGCGGCCCCGCCCGTTCCGTTGCCGCACGTCCGACGAAGGAGCCCATGAAGCCCGACGAACCCACGTGGACACCCCCGCCCAAGGACGCCGACCAGCCGCCCGCCGAGCTGCGCCGCATCCTCCGCCTCTTCCGCCCTTACCGCGGCCGCCTCGCGGTGGTCGGACTGCTCGTCGGCGCCTCCTCGCTGGTGTCGGTCGCCTCGCCGTTCCTGCTGCGCGAGATCCTGGACACCGCCCTCCCGCAGGGGCGGACCGGCCTGCTCACGCTGCTCGCCCTCGGCATGATCCTCACCGCCGTGATGAACAGCGTCTTCGGCGTGCTCCAGACCCTCATCTCCACCACCGTCGGCCAGCGCGTCATGCACGACCTGCGCACCGCCGTCTACACCCAGCTGCAGCGGATGCCGCTCGCCTTCTTCACCCGGACCCGCACGGGCGAGGTCCAGTCGCGGATCGCCAACGACATCGGGGGCATGCAGGCCACCGTCACCTCGACGGCGACCTCGCTCGTCTCCAACCTCACCGCGGTCATCGCCACCGTCGTCGCCATGCTCGCGCTCGACTGGCGGCTCACCGTCGTCTCGCTGCTCCTGCTGCCCGTCTTCGTCTGGATCAGCCGCCGGGTCGGCCGCGAACGCAAGAAGATCACCACCCAGCGGCAGAAGCAGATGGCAGCCATGGCCGCCACCGTGACCGAGTCGCTGTCCGTCAGCGGCATCCTGCTCGGTCGCACGATGGGCCGCTCCGCCTCGCTCACCCAGGGCTTCGCCGAGGAGTCCGAGCGGCTGGTCGACCTCGAAGTGCGCGCCAGCATGGCCGGCCGGTGGCGGATGTCCACGATCGGCATCGTCATGGCCGCCATGCCGGCCGTCATCTACTGGGCCGCGGGCATGGCCCTCCAGTCCGGCGGGCCCGCCGTCTCGATAGGCACCCTCGTCGCCTTCGTCTCCCTCCAGCAGGGCCTCTTCCGCCCCGCCGTGAGCCTGCTCTCCACCGGGGTGCAGATGCAGACGTCCCTCGCGCTCTTCCAGCGGATCTTCGAGTACCTCGATCTCACCGTCGACATCACGGAGCCGCAGAATCCCGTGCGCCTGGAGAGGATCCGCGGCGAGGTCCGCTTCGAGAACGTGGACTTCAGCTACGACGAGGCGAGCGGCCCCACCCTCAGCGGCGTCGACGTCACCGTTCCCGCCGGAGCCGGACTGGCCGTCGTCGGCCCCACCGGGTCCGGCAAGTCCACCCTCAGCTACCTGGTGCCCCGGCTGTACGACGTGACCGGCGGCCGGGTCACCCTCGACGGGGTCGACGTGCGCGACCTCGACTTCGACACCCTCGCCCGTGCGGTCGGCGTCGTCTCGCAGGAGACGTACCTCTTCCACGCCTCGGTCGCCGAGAACCTGCGCTTCGCGAAGCCGGACGCCACCGACGAGGAGATCGAGGCGGCGGCCCGCGCCGCGCAGATCCACGACCACATCGCCTCGCTTCCCGACGGCTACGACACCCTCGTGGGAGAGCGCGGCTACCGCTTCTCCGGCGGCGAGAAGCAGCGTCTCGCCATCGCCCGGACGATCCTGCGCGACCCGCCGGTGCTGATCCTGGACGAGGCGACCAGCGCGCTCGACACCCGTACCGAAAGTGCCGTGCAGGAGGCCATCGACGCACTCTCCGCCGGACGCACCACCATCACCATCGCCCACCGGCTCTCCACCGTCCGCGACGCCGACCAGATCGTCGTCCTCGACGGCGGCCGCACGGCGGAGCGCGGCACCCACGAGGAACTGCTCCGGCTCGACGGACGGTACGCGGCACTGGTCCGCCGCGACACGGAGATGGCCCCGGTGGCGGGCTGACCGGAAGGCGTGCCGCGCACGGCCTCCCCGAGGCCGGGACCGGCGCGGGTTAGCGTGCCCGCATGGCGCACGAGCCCCCGGACAACCCGCCTTCGGTCACCCCGCCCCGCCGCCGCACCCGCCTGACCCGGCGCGGCCGCCTGACACTGTTCATCGGCTCCCTCCTCGTCCTCGCCGTGGCCGCAGCGGTGCTCGTCCCCCTGCTCACGCGAGGGTCGAAGACCGAGGAGACGGCCCGCACCCTGGTGATCCCCGAGGGCCGCCGGGCGACCCAGGTCTACGCGGCCGTCGACCAGGCCCTCGGCGTACCCGCCGGCACGACCGCAGGGGCGGCGCCGACGTCGGACCTGCCGCTCCCGGCCGCCGCGAAGGGGAACCCCGAGGGCTACCTCTACCCGGCGACGTACCCGGTCACCCCCGCGACCACCCCGAAGAGCCTGTTGCGCTACATGACCGTCACGGCGGGCCGCCACTTCGGCGCCGACCACATCACGGCCGGCGCACGCCGCAACGACGTGACCGTGTACCAGACGGTGACCATCGCCAGCATCGTCCAGGCCGAGGCGGACACCGAGGCGGACATGGGCAAGGTCGCCCGCGTCATCCACAACCGCCTCGACCGGGGCATGCCGCTCCAGATGGACTCCACCCTCAACTACGCGTTGCACCGCAGCACGCTGGACACCACCACGGGCGACACGAAGCTCGCCAGTCCCTACAACAGCTACGCCCACAAGGGCCTCCCGCCCACCCCGATCGGCAACCCGGGCGAACAGGCGATGGCCGCTGCGATCACCCCCACCCCGGGCCCCTGGCTGTACTTCGTGACGGTGGCCCCGGGCGACACCCGCTTCACGGACGACTACGCGGAGCAGCAGCGGAACGTGGCGGAGTTCAACCGGAACCGCGGGGGAGCGGGATGAGAGGGGGCCCCGGCCTCAGACCAGGGCGGGCGCCTTCGCGGGCCCCGCAGGCACCCCGTCCCTCAGCAGCGCGACGATCTCGCGCACGGCGGCACGCCCCGCACGGTTGGCGCCGATCGTACTGGCGGAGGGGCCGTACCCGACGAGGTGGACGCGCGGGTCGCGCACGGCTCGGGTGCCCTCGACCCGGATGCCCCCGCCGCGCTCCCGCAGCCGCAATGGGGCGAGATGATCGATGGCCGCGCGGAAGCCGGTGGCCCAGAGGATGACGTCGGCCTCGACGCCGCGGCCGTCGGCCCAGGCGACACCGGTGGGCGTGATCCGGTCGAACATGGGGAGCCGGTCGAGCACCCCGGACTCGCGGGCGCGGCGGACGGCGTCGTTGACGGGCAACCCCGTCACGCTCACCACGCTCTGCGGCGGCAGCCCGCGCCGCACCCGCTCCTCCACCATGGCGACCGCGGCCCGCCCCTGGTCCGCCCCGAAGGGCCCTTCCCGGAAGACCGGCGGCCGACGCGTGACCCAGTGGGTCTCCGCCGCCACCTCGGCGATCTCCATCAGGTGCTGCGTACCGGAGGCCCCGCCGCCGACGACGACCACCCGCCGGCCGGCGAAGGCGGCGGGGCCCGGGTAGCCGGCCGTGTGCAACTGCCGCCCCCGGAACGTCTCCTGCCCCGGGTAGCGGGGCCAGAAGGGCCGGTCCCAGGTCCCGGTCGCGTTGACCAGGGCGCGTGTCGCGTACGTGCCCGCGGAGGTTTCGACCAGCAGCCGCCCGCCTTCGCCCTCGCGTACGGCGCCGACATCGACCGGCCGGTGCACACGGAGCCCGAAGGCGTGCTCGTACCGCTCGAAGTAGGCGCCGATGACCTCGGACGAGGGCCGCTCCTCGTCCGCACCGGTCAGCTCCATGCCGGGCAGCGCGTGCATGCCGTGCACCTTGCCGTACGTCAGCGAGGGCCACCGGAACTGCCAGGCGCCGCCCGGGGCCGGCGCATGGTCGAGGACCACGAAGTCGCGGTCCGGCTCCAGACCGTTGTGCCGCAAGTGGTACGCGGCGGACAGCCCCGCCTGCCCGGCGCCGATCACCACGACGTCCACCGACCGCATCGCCAAATCGTTCACGCTTCTACCAACCGCGACGGGCTCCCGGAACTTCCCACGTGCCCGTCGCTCAGCGGATTCGGTCCCGGGGCGCGGCAGGATGGGAAGCATGTCTTCTGCCGCCTTCACCACCACGGTCCTGCACCTCACGACGGGCTCGACGGAGACCGTCACCGACCTGACACCGGACTGCGAACAGTTCCTCGCCCGCGCGGCCTCCGGCCGCGACGGACTGCTCAACATCTTCGTCCCGCACGCCACCGCCGGAATCGCGGTCCTGGAGACCGGCGCGGGCAGCGACGACGACCTCCTCTCCGCCCTCCACATCCTGCTCCCGGCCGACGACCGCTGGCAGCACCGCCACGGCCACCCCGGCCACGGCCGCGACCACGTGCTCCCGGCCCTGGTCCCCCCGCACGCGACCCTGCCGGTGATCGCGGGGCGACTGGAACTGGGCACGTGGCAGTCGGTGTGCCTGGTGGACACGAACGTCGACAACGCGGAGCGGCGGGTGCGGTTGAGCTTCTTGGGCGGCGTCGGCGACGCCTGACTGTGCGGGCCATGTCCGGCCGCCCCGACTGCCCGGACCGTGGTGCGTGACCGCATCGGGTACTCACGCTCCCTGCGGCTTCGACCCTCCTCGACCCCGGCCGCGATCCGCGCCCGGTGCACGTTCACGGGCTCACCCGTGCGTGTCCGGTCGGCGCACCCGCCTTCGAGGGGATGGCTCCGCGCGTCGGGCGGCACGTCTCGATATGCTGCGCGGCCGGCCGGCGAGGGGGCGGGAGGGGGGCGTCACGTCGTCCCGGGAGACAGAAGATGTCAGGACGAGACGATCCTCGCCCGCTGCACCCCCACCGGCCGACTCGGCGGCCTCTTCGGTGCCGAGTCAACTGGCCGCAACGAACGTCGGACCGAACGTCCAGTCAGTGTGGGGCCTGAGTCGAACATCCGCGTGGGCAGGAAGCTGCTCGAGTCGCCTGGCCGCAGGTGCTGCACGCTGGGCAGATGAACTGACCGGTGCCCTCCGACGTCCAGCACGGGACAGCCAGAAAGGCGCCACCGAGGCGGCCGTCGAGGTCGGACTCGGGGGCTCCGGCAGCGGCGGAGCCATCCGGTTCCAGTAGCGGGAAGGTTCGTCTGCAGGCCATGCAGCGGCGGAGCTCCCACCGGGTGCGGCACGCGGAACAGAGTGCTGCGAACAGACCGCCTTCGCGGGGCTCGAACACGGTCTGACGCTGCGAGCCGGTCTTGGCACACACCGGGCACACTTCGAGCAGTTCGGCCTGGACGGCCGCGTCCTTCAACGTCTCGGAGACAGTCCGCAGTCGCTGAGCTTCGTGCTCCGCTGCTCGACTACTGCCGTGGCGCCGCCGGGCTGTCCTGAGCAGGGCGGAGAGGTGCTCCAGCTCTCCCGGGGCGGGGGCGCGCACGACCGCCACACCGTCGGCACGGGGCTCGAGCCAGTCACAGTTCGTCACGGTGGAACGCGTGCCGGCGGGCACGGGGACCGTGAGAGGGTAGCGGCGCGCGTCGGCGCCCAGGGTGGCCCATTGGACGGCCCGCACCAGACGGCTGACGCTGAAGATGTCCAGAGGGGACAGCGGGGCAACGCCGACATGCTGCCCGGACGCATCGCCGTCGCCGTGCCCGATCCGGTACGCCGCCCCGGTGACGTGGGGCTCTGCGTCCTGGCGTTTCCGGAGCAGCCCCGGATGCACGATGAGGTCGTCGCACTCGATGGCCGGCCGGTCACGACGGATGCCTGAGATCGAGGCGGCGACGGAGGCCGCGTCGGGAGCCGTGCACAGGTCGATCGTGAACGGAATGACGCGCAGCGCCTGGCGGTCACGCCAGTGAAGGGTGAAGTCGCCTGTCCGGGACCAGGCGACCGTCAACGGCTGACCGCGCATGCGGAAGCGGGTGGTCCGGCCGGGGGCAGGAGCCGGCTGATGGGCGTCCGGGGTGGCCTGAAGCAGTGTGCAGGCGAGGAGCAGCAGGAGGCCGGTGAACCGTTCGAAGGCGACGCGGACCTCCTGGCGGCGCTGAGCGGTCTCGGCCTCCCCGGGGCGTACGGCGGCGACGGTGACGCAGGCCTGCCAGAGTGAGGCCACCCTGCGGTAGTGCGGGTCGCTGCTGAACAGATTCGTGGGGTGCAGTTCGCGCGGCGCGGAGCGGTGGTCGACCGCGCGCGCCAACGGTGAACTCAGCATGACCTCCACTATCGCAAGCAGCGATTCCAGGGTCCGCAGACGCGTTCCCGCGACCGCCCGTTGCCGACCGGAGTCCTCGATGTTCCTCAGCAGGCGGGCCAGGTCCCGCCTGGCCCGCCAGGAGGTCTTCTCAGAAGTCATGAGCAGGCCGTGTACATCGTCCGTCATCCTGCTGAGGTCCCTGAGCTGTGTGATGCGCTGCTGCAGGTGCGACCGCATGACGTCGAGGACGGCCACGGCGACGCGGTTCTCGTAGATGTCGGCGTCCTCCTCACTGCGCCGGGCCAGCAGACGGCTGGGGCGCACGCCGGCGAGCGTGTGCGAGGCCCAGTCCTCGGGCCGGGAAGCCAGGCGCGCCGGAGCGCCGGAAGCGATCGAGCGGACCCGGGACGTCGGCACCACCTCCTCCACCGTGCGCAGACGCGTGTACGGACGGTGGCAGACCGCGCGCAGCGCACCGGACTCGCGCTCGAAGACGTCCTCCAGCGGCAAGGCCTCGGCCTCCTCGGCGACATCGAGGATGATCGGGGGCATGGTCAGCCAGTCGTCGAGCGTGGCGGCTTCGCCGAGACGGGCCGACAGGGCCAGAAGGTGACGGACGAGGAGGGAGTCCAGTTCCGGCTCGGCTGCTTCCCGCTTCATTGCCGACCCCGTGAGCGGAGCTCGTCGTCCAGCAGCCGTCGCGTCGCCGTCGGCTCGTGAGCGCCGTCGAACCGACTCAGACTTTCGACGAGGTCGGTGCGCAATGCGTCGAGGATGTCGCTATGGATGTCGTACCGTCCCCGGACCGAGCGCAGGATGCGTGTGGCCAGAAGATGGTCCAACGCCTCACCCGGGCTGCCTCCGGCGGCGACCACGACGGGTGCGAACTGCTTGATCTGCCTCTCCAGCCGGTTGCCCCACCCGATGCGCAGTTCCTCCGCGAGGCGACTGCGCCAGTGGGTGTCGAGGAATCCGATGATGCCGTCGGCCTGCGCGCCGTAGGT
Organism: Streptomyces sp. SID9727; assembly: GCF_010550605.1. GTDB lineage: Bacteria > Actinomycetota > Actinomycetes > Streptomycetales > Streptomycetaceae > Streptomyces. The sequence goes on along the minus strand of NZ_JAAGNI010000144.1, from coordinate 18,298 downwards.
GGCCTGCGCCCGGTCGAAGGACTGGGCGAGAGCTTGATGGCCTAGCGGTTCCGGGAACGCGGGTGCCGTGTCCGAAGGTACGTCCGGGTGCTGCCAGGGCAGCTCCAGGACGAAGGCCCGGTCGTAGGTCTTGTCGGCGAAGCCGACGGTCGTCTCGTCGTGATTGGCGGTACCGATGAACCAGACGTTGTCCGGAACGGCTATGTGAGTTCCGCCGATGATCAGCTCGGCAGGGTTTCTGACCGGTGCCGTGGTCAGTGCCAGACTGGGCCGGTCCTTGATGGCCAGGGCCGACAGGACTCCGCTGAAATACTGTTCCGGATGGGAGAGGTTCATCTCGTCGAGGACGATGAAGAAGGGCCGGTCCGTGAAAGCAGGGCACTGGGCACGGTACAGAGCCTTGGTGAACTCGGATTCGTAGAAGATCCGGTCGAAGCTGTTGTAGTAGCCCATGAGGTCCTGCGGGTCGCGCCAGCCGGCCTGGACGGGCACCACGGCGGCGCTGCTGCCACTGCCGAAGGCGATGGCGAGCGCGCGGGCCAGACCGGTCTTCCCGATACCGCTGATGCCCTGGAAGAGATGGAGACGGCTCATCGCCATGCCCGCCAGGACCAGGCGCAGGTCGGACTGACGGTAGGAGAGACCGGCCTGCTGGCGGATGACCGCCTGCAGCTGGCGCACCAGCTCCGGCATGGCCGGCGTACGTGTGTCGAAGGGCCGGGGCGTGCCGAACTCCCGGTCCATGTACGAGCAGGCCGGAAAGGCCTGGCCTTCCTTGCCGACCTGGGCCGTGGCCCGGAGTCTGGCCGCTTCCTCGTTGAGCAGGTGCTGCAGTTGGTCGTTGGCAGCGCGCAGCCAGTTGTTCTGTTCGAGGTAATTCTGACGCTCGTTGACCGCGATGCGATCACGTTGGAGCGCGGACTCCAGTTCCCCGCGCTCCCGAACCAGCTCTTCGTTGTCGGCGGCGAGGCGCTTGACCTGCTGCCGCACCTGCTCGAGCAGGAGGGCGTCGGCTTGTGGCGCGGCGGCGTTCTCCTCCAGGAGGCGCGCGTTCTCGGCGCGAAGCTCGGTCAGGCGGTCGACGACCTGCTCCAGGGTCATGCCTCCCAGGGACGCCAATGCGCCGTCGTACTCGTTGAGTCGGACACTCAGACGTCCGTGCCCCTCGGTGAGGACAGCAATCCTGTGCCGGCTCTCCTCCATCTGCTGAAGCAACTGGCCGGTACGACTGGTCACCTCATGTTCGAACCGTTCCGCACGGGTGTCCTGCTGCTCCTTGAGGGCGGCCTTGAGGTGGGCGACGTCCTCACGTTCGTCCTCCAGCCGGAGCCGGGCGGATCGCAGATCTCTCTCGCGTTGGGCGAGTTCGCTCTCCCGCTGGTCCAGGGCCGCCTGAGTGCCGGCCAGGCGACGCTGATCCTCGCTCCACCGTGCCTGTCGGTCCCGGCGTTCGGTGTCCAGCGCGGCCACTGCCGTCCGGCGCTGCTCCGTCAGCCAGGCCTCAAGCTCTCGGCCTGTCTCCAGGCGGCGTTCCGCGAATGCCGCTTCGGTCGCCTGCTCGCGGTCGGACAGATCGCGGTCCCTGCGGTCGAGAAGTTCCGTACGGGAGTCCAGCGCGGCGCTCCTCTCCTGCAGGGCCGCGGCTTCCTCGGCCCGTCGCGCGGCCGCGGCGGTGAGTTCCTCCTGCTCGGCACGGAGCGCCTCCGCCTGCACCGCCAACGAGGTCGCCGCGTCCGCCTGGCGCTCGGCGAGTGCCCGGTACCGCTGCCAGGCCGAGGCGAGGTCGGAGCTCGCGCCGTCGGTCCCGGCCCCCGCCGCGACGACCACCTGGGCCTCGTCCGCGACCTGCCGTATCTCCTCCAGCAGCGCCGCGGTGTCGTCGGCGCTCGTCGGGCCGGTGGGGGAAACCATCGGGGCCGGCTGACGGGCACGGGCGGCCCCGGTGTGCGGGGGAGCGGGCGGCTGTCCCGGCCGGACCGTCCCCTTGCCCTTCTCACGCGTACGCGTCTGCCTCTTCCCCATGTCGTCAGTTCACCCTCTTGCTGATGGTGGTTCGGCCGCTGCTCAGACCGAGCAAGTGGCGGGCCGCGTCGTAGGCGAGAGACCGGATGTGCTCCAGCTCGTCAGGGGCCGGTGCGCCGGTCGGTCCGTGCGTCGCGTTGTTGCGCAGGATGCGTGACCGGTCGAGATCCTCCAGGAGGGTGGGGCGCTCGCGGATGAACGCGGCGAGCGGATGCCGCGCGTTCTCGCCGGCCGCCCAGACGGCTCTGATGACGTCTCCGGCCAGCCCGCCGGCCGGCCTGGAGCAGTACTTGCGCATCTCCGGCGGCACGGATGTGGCGCCCAGGCGCTGGGCGGTCAGTACGAACGTGCGCTCCCGCACCCCCGGCTCCCTGGATGGTGGGATCCGGGCGGGGAACCGTTCGTTCAGCTCGGGGAGTATGCACTCGAAGACGCGAATGGCGTTGCGCGCGGCGTTCTCCCGTTCCCGCGCGGTGTCCTTCAGCAGCGCCAGCTCGATGTCCGCGAGGTGGGTCAACACCTCGGAGTGGTTCCGGATTTCCTCGCCGAGCATACGGACCACGTCGGCGCGGGCATCCTCGGCGAGCTCCCGGTCGACCTTGCGCGCGGCGGTGGTCCGGTCGTGGCGGCTCCTTCCGAGCAGGTCGTCCGTCAGCCGGGTCAACTGCTCGTCGGTCTCCGCACGGGCGGCCAGAAGATCCGCGAAAAACCGCCCGTCGCCCACCGCGAACGGATCCTCCACGGTCCACATGCGTCCGGACCCGTCGTTGCCCTCGACGACGTAGCACACGACATGGGCCGGGTTCGCCGTACCGTGGAACCCGATCCGTCGGGCCGCCCCCACGGAGCCGTCCGGATCGCGGGAGGCACCGCGCAGGCCGCGCGCCGCCAGGTCGTGACTCCTGCAGGCTTCGAGGACATCACGTTCCGACGGGCGCATCCAGGGACCGCCGGCCCGGAGCGTCAGCGCGCTGACCTCCCGGGAGGCGCCGGCGGTACCGAACTGGATGGTGACCCAGCGGCCGCGATGCGCTCGCAGGTCGGCGCGTACGGGATCGGCGACCAGGATACGAGGCAGCAGCATTCCGGTGGCCGGGTCCTGGAAGACACGGACGAGCCGGGGCTCCGTCTCGGCGACCTCGCCTTCGGCCACGGTGCGCCGCCCCGCCTCGGTCAGCCGCAGCCCGTGTGCCATCAGCTGCCCCTCCACGAGCCGGGCGATCACCGTGCGGCACAGGGCGGTGTCCAGCCCGATCAACCGGGACAGGTCACCGACATCGCGGACCCCGGCGGCACACAGGCGCAGCACCACGGTCTGGAAGACGTCCAGTGTCCGGGAGTAGCCGGTCGGTGCCGTTGCCTGGTGGACCCACACGGGCAGGAGAACGGGCCGGTACCGTTGGCGGGGTGGAACGGCCAGCTGGAAGACAGGGGCCTCACGGTCGAACGACACGGCCGTCCACTCCCTTCCGGCACAGCTCCAGGAACCCGGCAAGAGGCTTGACCGCCTCCGGACTGCCGGGGCCGAACATGCCGTCGTCGCCCACCACGGCCAGCACCCGCTGCTGGCGGCTCATCGCCACGCACAGCCGGTTGGCGACGGTCAGGTGCCCGTAGGCGCGCTTGGCGTCGTTCCGCGCGACTGGTGTGCAGCTGCGCACCGTGGACAGATAGGTGACCGAGAACTCCATGCCCTGGAAGGCATCGACGGTGCCGACCCGCAACCGGTCGAGCGGTGCGCCGTCCTCGTCACGGCTGAGCCGGGTCACGGGGCGCCACCCGCCCGCATCGGTGAACTCGGCGAGTCCGGCCTTCTTCAGCTCCTTCCACACCTCGGTGACCTGCGCGGCGTAGAACGAGATGACGCCGAAGGTCATCCTCGGGTACCGCTCGATCAGCGCGGCTATCTCCGCGGCGATGACGACGGCCTCGGCGTGACGGGCGCGGCTCGTTCCCCGTTGGGTCTCCCCGCCGGCGGACTGCGGCACGGGAAGCCATACCGCGGGAACTTCGCCGTACCGTTCGATCCCGTGGGTGAATTCACCCGCCTCACGGCCGTTGCGTAAGTGCCCCTGGTAGAAGTTGTCGCTGACGAAGCTGCCGAGTACCGGATGCATGCGGAACTGGGTGTCGAGGCGGACGAACCGGGAGTGCCCGTCGGAGGAGCTGCGCTCCCACTGCCGGGCCAGTCGTTGGAACAGACTCTCCTGCAGCCGTTCACGGACGTCGTCGCCGAGCGAACCCAGCTCGCGCTCCACGTCGGGTTCCAGCATGTGGGGAAGCTGGGCGTGGTCCCCGACCAGCACGATCCGGCGGCGGGCCTGGGCGAGGGGGATGAGGAGGTCCAGCGGGTTGGCCCGCGCCGCCTCGTCGACGACGACCGACTCGAACGCTCCGTCCCGGCGGCCGACATCGACCATGGCTTTGGAGACGGCCTGCTGGCAGGTCGAGGCCAGCGAGACGGTGTAGGCGCGGAGTGTGTCGTCCACACCTTCCGGGTCGCTGCGCAGATCATCCCGGTAATCCAGCAGCGCCGCGGCTATGGCGTCGGGTGACCGGGTCACCGCTTCCGCGAGCTGTGCCGCGAGCCGGTCGAGGAGGTCGACGATCGCGGGATCGGCCACGGTGACCTCCGGGAGCCGGATGCGCGCGGTGAGACGGTCGAGCAGGGCATCGCGCACCGCGGTGAGCGCGTTGAGCAGTTCGGTGTGCGGTGCGGTGGCGCTGATCGCCGCACGCAGGGGCTCCTGGTAAGAGATGCCGTCGAACAGCGGAGTGTCGGCGAGTGCCAGCCGTGTCAACAGCGCCCGGGCCGTGCGGGGCCCGTCATCGTGGAACCCGGTCGCGGTGCAGCGCAGCGACCGGATGCAGGGCAGCAGATCCGCCCGCACGTCGGGGTCGGCCATGGCGGCGGCTCGCGTGCGCTGCTGTTCGGCCCGGTCCCTGTGCCTGCGGAGTTCCCCGACCAGTGACGGTTCGGCGATGTCCCCGACCTGGGTGATCACCTGGTCCAGGAAGCGCGACAGGCTCTCGGGTGGGACCGGCGCCGCCCGATAGGTGGCGGCCAGCTCGGTGGCGGCTCGCCGGGCAGCCAGATGCGACCCGGCCGGGCGCTCACGCAACCGCAGGTCGGCAGCACGGGCTGCCTCGATACGCCAGGTGTCCAGTGCCACTTTGCTGCCCCGGCCGCGCGAATCCACCTTGAGCGGTGGAAGCCCGAAGACCCAGCCACGAGTGACGAGGTGGTCCACCGCCGCATGCTGGAAACTCGTCAACAGGGTGCTCCCGGCCACCTCTCCCCCCTCAGCGAGATCGCCCAGCTGGTTGACCAGAGCAGCGATCACCTGGGTTTTGCCGGTGCCCGGTGGTCCTTGGATGATCGCGACGTCGGGAGTGTTGAGGGCGGTGAGCACCGCCTCCCGCTGGGCCGGCGTCGGTCCGTGAGGCGCGAAGCAGCTGAGCGCGGAGGGGGAGAGCTTCGTGATCCGCTGCCGTGCCGGCTGCGGCCAGGAACCCCCCTCCAGGAGGGTCGGCAGCGCAGGAATGTGCGTTCCGCCGGTGCGCAGCTGCTGCATGGCCTTTTCGCGCCGGTCGAGCCGACGCTGGTCGCCGCGGTGCGCCAGGTAGAGCCACCCTTGAGGGGGCGGGTCCTGCTGGTTGGTGAGGGTCGCGGTGAGCCGCAGGACCTCGGTGACACTGTCGTATCCGAGCGGTTCACCGACCCAGGCCCTCACCTTCTGCGCGCGCGACGCGACGAGCCACTCCCGGTCGGTCATCACGGTGTCCGTCACGGAGGCCGGAAGCCTCTCGGCGGCCTCGAGCTCGACGCGTTCGGCCGCAGCCGTGTTCTCCAACGCGGCTCGGGTACGCGGCAGGGCCCGGCCGAGGTCCACGGTGAACGCGCAGCGGCCGTCGGACTCGACCTTGACGTCGGTGTAGCGGATGGTTCCGAAGTCGCGGAGGCGTCTCCTGATGTGGCGCGCCTCCAGCTCCTGGTACCTGTCCCACATGGCCAGGTAGCCGTTCTGGCCGGCCACCAGGTCGAGGCCCCGCTGTATCCTCTCGCGGTCCCGCTGCCTGGCGGTCATGTCGCGGAACTCGATGGATCCGACGGCCAGTGCCTTCTGCACGGTGCCGCCCCGGTCATGGACCGAGCTGAGCAAGCGGACGACGCGGTAGCCGGCACTGTGTTTCTCGACATCGGCCATGAGCCCTGGCCCGTGCACCCGGAAGCCGGCTGCGAGGCTTCCGGCCGGTCCGGCCGAGACCACCATGCGCCTCGTGTCCGCCGGAGCCCCGGGACGTGGCTCCAGAAGGAGTTCGCGTGCCATGAACTCCATGAGCGAACCGACGCTGGTGGTGTCCGTGCGGTCCGCGTACCTGGTGGCGTCCTCCAGCACGGCGTCGTCGACGTCGAGGAGCAGTCCGGTGCTGAGCGGTACCGCGAGCCCTGTGGCGGGGGCGTAGAGGTGGACCCGCACGGTGAAGGGAGTGCCGGCCGCCGACGAGGACTGCTGCGGGTTTCCGGTACGGCGCCGAGGCGGCGGGAGGGGCGTGGGCGGTTGCGGGCGGACCGGATGTGCGGTCACTGCCACACAAGTGGTCCCGGCCGCCCGGACCCGGTCGAGCTTCCGCTCGTCCTCCGGAGTGGCCGGCCTGATCCCGAACGCGGCGGTATCGGTGACCAGGTCCAGCTGGCCTGTAGGCCGGTGATGGAGCCGGACCTCGACGCCGTCGGGGATGGTCCGGTCGATGAACTCCTGTGGTACTCGATGCCAGAGGAAGGACAGGAGCACGGGTTCGCCCGGCATACGGGCAGGCATGGCCGGCCGTGTGGGGCGCGCGCTCATCCGCTCGCCTCCAGCGTCATCAGACGTACCCAGCGATGGATGACACCCTGCCTGCCGAAGTGAAGCGTCCAGGAACGGCCGTCGACCGGCACGGTTGCCTGGCTTCCCTGTCCGATCTCACGCCATGGCCGCCCGTCCTGGTGGTCGAGCCAGAGACTGTCGCGCGAGAGGTTCGACACAGTCACGTCCTGGCCCTGGCACCGCACATGGGCGACCACCGCATCGGGCTGGTCCGGGGCGGGTGAGGCGTGACGGGCCGTCAGTGCCGTTCGGCCGTCGGGGCGCAGCACGGTGAAGTCGGGCAGAGGCACCTCCGACAGCTCCACAAGGGGGGTGTCGTCCTCGGTACCGACCGGGCCGGTCAGTCCGTGGCGCAGCAGCCAGACCCGCCCTCGGGGCTTGCCGCAGGCCAGACAGGAGGAGGCCGCGGCTCGGTAGCTCCAGTGACACTCCGGGCACTCGACCGTCTGTCCCGCTGCGGAGTGCAGCGCCGCTGCCCACCGGGCAGCCGACGGCCGGGCCAGAGGATCGGTGACGGCGTCCACGAAGCACCGGGTGGCCAGGCCCCACAGCTGCCCGGACAACACCTCTTCCCGTGGTGTGATGCCCAAGGTGCACTCGTTGGTGCGGTCAGTGGGGTGATCGATCCAGGGGAGGCGGAAGCAGTCCGCGTACTCCTGTTGGTAGGCCGGATCGGAGTCCAGAACCTCGTCACCACGGAACGGGTGGCTTGCCGTGAGGGTCTCGAAGATCAGGACGGCGAGTGCGTGCGCGTCGGCCAGCGTCGTGGCACCACTGCGCCCGGACACGATTTCCGGTGCCCCGTATCCCGGGGTGTGCACCGGCGCGGACGCGACAGCCGAGACAAGACCGAGATTGTCCACGTCGATGAGGCGGATCTCCTGCTGCTCGGGAGCTGCGGACACCAGTACGTTCGAGGGCGACAGGTCCTGGTACACGATGGCGCGTGAGTGCAGCCGGGCGACGGCATCCGCGAGTTTGGCGAGCAGCCGCAGTCGGCGTTCCAGGCCGCCGGTGCGCAGGTACCAGGCCCCGAGGTCTTCCTCGTCGGGCACACACAACGTGTCCAGGGGCACCATCTCGTCGGCGAGTTCCATCACATAACCCAGCTTCGGCGGAGCGAGCAGGGCGAGGACACCCGCCAACGGAACGCCGTCCAGAGGCAAGCGCTGGATGCGGCGCAGTCGCGTGTGCACGGCTTCTGCCGCTTCCTGGGTCGGAGCAGTGATCATCTTGATGGCGGTTCCTCCGCCACGGGCCAGCCATACCTCGCCCTGGCCGCCGGCACCGATCGAGTGCGACAGCGGCCACAACTGGTGGTACTCGTCCTCGACGGGCCGCAGCAGACCGCCGAGATCCCAGCGTGATGCCACGGATGCTTCCTCTCGCCGCGTTCTCCGACAGGGTCAGGCGCCGAATGCGGACAGATCGTCGGGGCGCAATACCGGTGCCCGGTCCGGACGAGTGCTTCGAGCCTGCTGAGTGACGGTGACCGTGACCCAGCGGAAGTACTGCTGGATACGTCCGACGTCGTGTGCCTCGAACACGCCGTTGGCCTCGTCGCCGGCGAAACGGCGCAGTACGGCCTTCGCCTGTTCGGTCATGTCGGGACCGATGGCGACGGCCAGCCGGTTGGCGCGAGAACCCTTGGGGGATTCGAGCAATCGGTCGAGGGCCTCTTCCCACTCGTCCGTGGGCATGCCGTCGGAGACGAGAACGAGAGTGGGGGAGAAGGAACGGGCCGGGACGGCTGACTCGTCGCGCAGGACCTCGTCGGCGAGTCCGAGGGCCGCGCCGAGCGGGGTGCCTCCCGAGGCTTCCATGTCGCTCCAGGAAGCCTCGGCCGCGGGCACCATGTCCTGATGTAATGCGGCCCGGTTCTGACTGAAGGCGATCACGCCGACGTGGATGGCGCCTCGCCCGACATCGGCCGTAGCGAAATCATCGAGCATGTGGCGGATGCACTCATTGAGTACATCGATCTTCTCCCGGGGTTCCCCCATGCTGCCGCTCACGTCCGCCAGTACGAGCACCGGCAACGGACGAGCCTTGGCAGCCATGAAACGCGGCGCGGCACTCACGATGTCCCCCCATCGCTCTCACCACACCATGGGCTGCACGTCATCAGCCCAGTTGCGGCAAGGCCATTCCTCACGCTGAAGCAGACAAGGTACTACGAATCATGCGTGGGCGTGATCAGACGCAGCAACGGATCCGCTGGGGAGAGCGCCCGCCTCCGGCGACCGGTCCGCATGGACGTCGCCAGGTACGGTGAGGGCTGCCTCGACCGAGTGTGGTGGACACGAACGTCGACAACGCGGAGCGGCAGGTGCGGTAGAGCTCCCTGGGGTGACCGGGGACCTCTCCGGGAGCGGTGGCTCACGTACGCGGGCATCGGACGGGCTGTTCATACTGGGCTGACGCGCCTGGTGCGGGGCGCGCGCGTGACGTGCGAGGAAGGGCGGGATCGCTCATGACCGACGAACAGCCTTCAGACGGTGCCGCCCCCGTCCTCCGCGACCGGTCGGGCGGGCGCTACCCGCTGGATGATCCGCGCTGGCGAGGCGACGACGGGGGTCCCCTTGCCGTCACCGCGCTGCCGGGGCTGCGGCCGGAGCAGATCGACACCGCCGAGCGGTCCCTCTGGCGCTACCGGGCCGTCCTCCCCGTTCCGGCCGACCGGCGCGTGAGCCTGGGAGAAGGCTGTACGCCGATGATTCCGGTCGACTGGGCCGGGCGGCGGGTCCACTTCAAGCTGGAGTGGTTCAATCCGACCTCCAGCTTCAAGGACCGGGGAGTGTCCGTGATGATCTCCCACCTCGTGGCGCACGGCGTCGGCCGTGTGCTGGAGGACAGCTCGGGGAACGGCGGTTCCGCCGTGGCCGCCTACGCCGCCGCTGCCGGGATCCGCGCCAAGATCATCGTCCCCGCCGCCACCTCGGCGGCCAAGGTCCTCCAGGCCCGGGCGTACGGGGCCGAGATCGAGCTGGTGGAGGGCACCCGCGACGAGGTCTCGGAGGAGGCGATCCGGCAGTCGCGGCGGATCCCCTACGCCAGCCACAACTGGCACCCCATGTTCCTCCAGGGCACCAAGACCGTCGCCTACGAGATGTGGGAGTCCCTGGGCTTCACCGCGCCCGACAACGTGGTCCTCGTGGCCGGCGCCGGCAGCAACGTCATCGGCTGCGACCTCGCGTTCGGTGAACTGCTCGCCGCCGGACAGATCGGGAGGCGCCCGCGCCTCTTCGTCGGGCAGCCCGAGCACTGGGCGACCATCGCCGACACGTTCAACGGCGTTGCCCCGGGCCACCGCGGCGAGCGGGTCCCGACGATCGCCGAGGGCGCGTCCATCGCCCGACCGGTCCGGCTGCCCGAGGCGGTGGCGGCCATCCGCCGCTCCGGCGGAGCCGCGTACGCCGTGCCCGAGGCGGAGATCCACGCCGCCGTCCGCGCTCTGAGCGCCCGCGGCCTGTACGCCGAGCCCACCAGCAGTGTCGCCGCGGCGACCCTGGACCACTTCATCGCCTCCGGTGAGATCGCTCCGGACGAGACGACCGTCGTCGTGCTCACCGGCGCGGGTCTCAAGTCCGCCGAGAAGATGGCCGCGGTGTTCGCCGGCCCCGGTGACGCCCGGGGAGCGGGCGGCACACGATGACTCGCGGCTCCGGCCAGCTCATCGCGGGCCGGCCGGGTGGTGCGCGGGCGACCGTCCACAACCGCACGAAGCAGACGTGCCGACGAGCAAGGGATCCACGATGAACGAACCGGCCAAGCCCGAGGTCGAGGTACCGGAGGGCGCCGCGCCCACCGAACTGACCACCAGGGACCTGGTGGTGGGGGAGGGGCCGGAGGCGCTGCCGGGCAGGGTGGTCCAGGTCCACTACGTCGGCGTGACCTTCGCGACCGGGAGAGAGTTCGACTCCTCCTGGGCACAGGACCGGCCGTTCAAGTTCGCCGTGGGCGGCGGCAAGGCCATCAAGGGCCTGGACCGGGGCGTGCGGGGCATGAAGGCCGGCGGCCGGCGCGAGATCATCGTTCCTCCGCGACTCGGGTACGGCAAGCAGTCGCCCTCCGCCTTCATCCCGCCGAACTCGACCCTGGTCTTCGTCGTGGACCTGCTCACGGTGGTGGGGCCGGGCGGCTCGGTCTGAGCTCGGCGCGCCCTACCGGCCGTCCCGCCGCCGGCGCGCGCGTTCGAACTCGGCGTGGTCCAGGATCCACGGGCCCAGCCCGTCGAGCGCCGCGCAGCCGCCACGGACGAAGGCGCTCACCAGGCTCCGGTACCCGCTCATCCCGTCGACCAGGCTGTACTCGACCCGGTACTCCGGGCCCGCCCCGCCCCGGCCCTCGCGCACGGTCGTGATCCGGGCGACGGAATCCGCGTAGAAGTGGACCTGGATTCCTTCGCCCTTCTCCTCGTCCTCAATGGTGAAGACCTCGTTGTCCGCCGCGACGCGATCCTCGACGAACTCCCAGAACTCCACTGCGGCGAGACGGGGGCTGCCCGGGCGCCACGTCTTCGCGGCGCCCTTGTCGTCGGTGAACGACAGGACCGTACGGCCGCCGGCAGCCTCCTCGTACGCTTCGAGGGGGGTGCTCCTGGCGCGGTCCACGGCCTCCGAGCACATCAGGAAGGCCACGGTGCGCACCGCCTCGTCGGCGAGCCCCGGGTGTGCCCGGCGTACGGCAGCCTCGACCGCCGCCGCCATCCGCTCCCAGTCCCGCTTGTCCGTGCCGCGCTTGCCCCGTCGTGGATCGCGGCCGATCCGCAGGCCGTCGCACGCGTGCTCCGCGGTGGCGATCACCCGCATGGTTTCGGGCAGCAGCGCCGGGTCGACGGCGTCGGGCAGCCGTCTCGGGATCGTCGCGCCGTGCACGTACTGGCCCGTGTATCTCAGCACCGCCGCGTCGAGTGGACCGAGTACGGTGCCGCGCTCGGCGCGACGGCGCTGTGCGTGGTACTCCTGAGCCCGTTTCGCGTCGGACGCCTCCGTCGCGGTCCGCATCGCCGCGCAGACCGCGCCCCGTTCGAGCAAGTCGATGCCGGCCCCGTGCGCGACGAGCCGGCCCTTGTCCCAGGGGGTGCGCCGGAAGAACGCGTCGACATCGGCGGGCGCGGCGAGAAGGACGGGGTCCAGGAGCGCGACGGCGGCGTCCTCATCGAGCCGGTCCCGCGTCCCGGCGGCATCGCACAGCGGCAGCACCGCGCTCCACAGCAGCAGGTGCCTGCCCAGGTCCCTCCGGATCACCGCGAGATGCTCGTCCCCGATCGGGAACGAGAACGTACGGGGCTCGTGATGGGCATCCGCCCCGGCCCCGAGCGTCAGCTTCAGCACACCGTCCTCGCGGACCACGCGCGGGATCCAGCCACTCCCGCGCGTGAAAACGACCTCGCTCATGCCGCCAGTCTTCCCCACGGCCCCGGCTCTAGGAGGAGGCGCCCCCGCCGTCCAGCAGGAAGGACCGGATGTGGGCGCTCAGCTGGGCCGGCTGGTCCTCGGGGATCAGGGTGTAGCTGTCCTCGATCTCCACGAGGCGGCCCCTGGGCAGGAGCTCGGCGAGCCTGCGGCCGTGCTCCGGGGGCATCACCCTGTCCTCCGCCGCCCACACCACGAGGGCGGGCCGGTCGAAGTCCCGCAGCTTCTCCGCCCAGCCGAGCAGTTCGCTCTTCGAGGGGACGCCCCGTACGTATGTGCGCAGGTCCCGGCGGATCTCCTTGGAGGTCCACAGTGGGGTGAACCAGGCGTTCATCACCTCGTGCGGGACCGGTCGTTTGCTCATCCAGCCCCAGGTCATGGGCAGCCTCCGCATCGGCTTCAGCTTCAGCAGCCTGAAGGCGAGGTTGATGCCGCCCGGCAGCTTCGCCGAGGTGAACAGGTTTCTGCCCGGCACACCCGGCGGGAAGTTGTCGAACGCCTCGCACGACGTGATGACGAGCCGCCCGATCCGCTCGTCCCTTCCCTCCGAGACCAGGGCCTGCGCACCGCCCCAGTCGCTCATCACCAGCGTGACGTCGCGCAGGTCGAGCCGGTCGAGGAACTCGGCGACCAGCCGCGCCACGCCCACGATCGAAAGGTCGGCGCCGGGGCGCATCGGCCGGCGGTGGCCACCCAGGGGCAACGTCGGCACCACGCAGCGGAAGTCGGACCGCAGAGGCTCCACCACGTTCCGCCACAGTGAGCCGTCCATGGCGACGCCGTGCAGCAGGACCACGACCGGCCCCTCACCGCCGGTGTCCAGATACTCGATCGTGCCGGCCGAAAGGTCTGCCTCAGCCATGTCTCGTCCCCTCCCCGTACGTGTGTTCACCAGCCCCCTGAGGACTCTGTCACCGGCGGGGAGCCGGGCGACGGGTTTCGGCCAGGCCGATCGGTCCCGTCGGGAACACCGGATCCGGTCCGGATGGTTGCATCGACAAAGGCGCGGCGCGTCCGTCGCGTCCCCGTACCGCATGCCCGATTCCGCTGGAGGACTGTGTGATGACTGACCGGCCGCTGACCCTGATGGCCGTGCACGCCCACCCCGACGACGAGGCCACCGGGACCGGTGGTGTGCTCGCCCGGTATGCGGCGGAAGGCTTCCGCACGGTGCTCGTGACCTGTACCGACGGCGGGTGCGGTGACGGGCCGGGAGGTGTGAAGCCGGGCGATCCCGGGCACGACCCGGCCGCCGTCGCCGTGATGCGGCGCCGGGAGCTGGAGGCCAGTTGCGAGGTCCTGAAGATCAGCGATCTGGAGACGCTCGACTACGCCGACTCCGGGATGATGGGCTGGCCGGCCAACGACGCGCCCGGCTCCTTCTGGGGGACGCCCGTGGAGGAGGGCGCCGCGCGGCTCGCCGAGCTGATGCGCCACTACCGGCCCGATGTGGTCGTCACCTATGACGAGAACGGTTTCTACGGCCACCCCGACCACATCCAGGCCAACCGCATCACGATGGCAGCCCTGGAGATGACCGACCTGACGCCGAAGGTGTACTGGACGACGGCGCCGCGCTCGATGATGCAGCGCTTCGGGGAGACGATGCGTGAGTTCGGCGAGGATCTGCCGGAGCCCGACCCCGAGGAGGCCGCCGCGATGGCGGAGATCGGTCTGCCCGACGACGAGATCACCACCTGGGTCGACACCACCGCGTTCAGTGGCCAGAAGTTCGACTCCCTGGCCGCGCACGCCAGCCAGGGCGAGAACATCTTCTTCCTCAAGATGGGCAAGGAGCGGTTCGGGGAGCTGATGGGTGTGGAGCCCTTCGTGCGGGTCAGGGACACCACCGGCGCCCCCCTCCCCGAGGACGACCTCTTCGCCGGACTGCGCTGACCCCGGTCCGTACGACCGCGTCCCGCCGGCTCACACCCCGCACGGGTGTGAGCCGGCGGGCGTACTCAGTGCTCGCAGAGGGAGAACTCCCGCTCGAAGAGCTGCTCGTTGTTCTCGTCCACGAAGAACTTGCGCTCCCGCATGAGCTCATCGCGGTACGTCTTGGCTTCTTCGAGGGTCATGGTCGAGGTCCGGGCCCAGGGCTGCTGCGGAGGAACGTCGGAGGTCGAGACGACCGTCTCGGCCGGATCCACCAGGAAGAACGCCAGGATCTTGCGGTGCCCGGCGCGGCTCGGGTCCGCGAGGCGGAACGAACCGACACGGTGCTGAAGGACGTTGGGGAAGGCCAGGCAGCGGCCGGCCGGGGTGGACGCCGAGCCCAGCACCTGGTTGAGCGGGCCCTCGTTCTCCAGGCCGTACACCTCGCGGACGCCGTCGTCGTCGCTCTGCTCGTACTCCGGTTCGTCGACCGCGGTCCGGAAGGCCAGCCGGCTCTCGGTGATGTTCTCGCTGTCCCAGTAGTAGATGCCGGTCGAGACGATCCGCTCGTTCAGCATCCCCTCGACGTGCCACGAACCGCCGGCGTACTCGGGCTTCTCGGGCGTCAGGTGGATGGTCGCCAGCTTGGTGATGACCTGGAGCCGGCGACCGCGCAGGGCGACCCGGTCGGACGCGTCACACGGTTCGGGCGGGGTGAAGTCCGGAGCGTCCGGCACGACCGGACGACGGTTCTCGTACCAGTCGTCCTGGGCTGCCTCGTGCGCCACGACCGCCTGCTCGTACGCCTCCTTGTCGCTGTAGTCCTCCTCGTCCGGGTAGTCCGGCTCCGGGCCGTACCAGCCGTACGGGTCGGCCTCGATCCGCGGGGGCAGCGGCCGGCGCAGATCGGTGAGCACGTTCTCCCACAGCGGGAGCATCCGGGTGAACAGTTCCGGCAGGACGGCGGCCAGCTCCCGGTGGTCCTCGGGATGGACGTTGTTCACGTACGAACGGAAGGCGGCCACGCCGTCCGCGCTGACGTCGACGTCCGTGGGCAGCCACTGGAACCGGTCCGAGAACTCGTACGCCGCATAGCGGTTCGTCGGGTTCTCCCAGGCCCGCTCCGGGCCGCCGCTCACCTCCCGTACCAGGCAGAACAGTGAGGGATGCACCAGGTCCAGCACCTGCCGGTCCGACCCCGGATGCCAGTCCTTCTCCTCCTCGGGGACGTCCTCCAGCACGCGGACCGCCGCACGCAACCGCGACCGCAGCCCCTCGTCGATCAGCGTGTCCGACTGCCAGACACCGTCGACGGCGGACACCTCGACGCCGGTACGCGCGTCCCGCAGCCGCGCGTAGTGCGCCAGTTCGGCCAGTACATGGCGCACCTGCGCCTCCGTCATGCCCTGGTCCAGGGCCTCCCGCGTCCACTTGGCGGTTATGGCGGTGTCGTGCATCTTCTCGAACCATCCCGGCTTCGCCCGAAGGTGCGCGCTGCACGCGATCATCTCCAGTTCGCGCACGGTCCGGGGATCGGCGCACGACCGGAAACGGGAGGTGTGGAACGGCAGCGGAAAGGGGGACAGGCCAGTCAACTCTCTTGGTCCTTCCGGGCGGTGAGTGATGGCCGGAAGACTACGGGAGCCCACTGACACCACCACCGGCACGGGTCAGGGCCGCCGCAGGGCCAGGAGCGTCGCGTCGTCGGTGCGGTGCGGACCGTCCAGGCGGGCCACCAGCCGTTCGACGTAGTCCTGGAGCCCGTCGTGGCCGGGGCCCGGCGCGGCCTCCCGGAAACAGCGCTCGGCCGCGTCGAGGAAGCGGAGCGTGTCCTTCTCGGGGTCGGCCGGGCGGCGTTCGGTCAGCCCGTCCGAGTACATCAGGACGATGTCCCCGGTCTCCAGCGTCGTCTCGGTGGCGCTGTACGGCGTCCCCGGGAGCACCCCCAGAGTGAGCCCGGGCCCTCCGGCGGGCGCCGGGAGCTGACCGGCGCGGCCGTCACGCAGCAGCACCGGGCGGGGATGCCCGGCGCAGGTCCAGCGGAGCAGGGTGCGCTCGGGGTGGTAGCGGGCGATGATCGCGGTGGCGGTGGACTCCTTGTCGTCCGCGCAGGCCACCTCGTTGAGCCACTGCGTCAGCTTCTCCACGGGCTTCGAGGTGTACGCGAGCCCCGCGAGCGCGTAGCGGAGTTTGGCCATCAGGGTGACCGCCGCCAGGCCGTGGCCCCGGGCATCGCCCAGCGCCAGCAGCAGGCGCCCGTCGGGCAGCCCGCGGGCCTTGTACCAGTCACCGCCGACCCCGGCCCCGGGCGCGTCCGGGCGGTAGACGGCCGCCGCCTCCAGACCGTAGCCGTCCAGCTCGTCCTGGAAGTGCGGCAGCACCGCGTCACGCAGGACACCGGCCACCTCCGCGACGGCCTCGGCGCGCTCGTGCTCGTGGCGCGCGTCACGCTCGGCCCGCTGCGCCGCCTCCCGCCTGCGCCGGTCCGTGGTGACGTCGATCAGGACGGCCCGCAGGGCCCACACCAGGCCGCCGGGCACGATGCGGACGGGCTCGGCGACCATCCGGAAGACGCGCTCGCTGCCACGGAAGAGCAGCTCGCACTGGGTGACGCGTTTGCGCAGGAGCACGTCGTACAACGCCTGGTACAGCGTGGACAGGCAGTCCGGTGTGGCGGCGGCCGCCAGGTCGGACAGGCTGGGCACCGGGGCGTCGTCCGAGAGGCCCAGCACCTGGCGGAAGCCGCGGGACTGCTGGATGCCGTCGTCGGCGAGGTTCCACTCCGCCCAGCACGTGCGCACCAGCTGCTGGGCCGCGCCGGCCATGCTGAGCCGGCCGCCCGGCTCCCAGGTGAGCAGGAAGTGGTCGCCGCAGGGCGCGATCCGCACCTCCGCGCTGATCCGCACCGGCCCCGTGCGCGTGTTCACCAGCCACTCCACCGTGTCGCTCTGCTGCGGCACGCCCTGGCGGTGCGCCTCGGCCAGCATGTGCGGGATCGCCGTGGCGGCCAGGGAGGGGACGCGTTCGAACAGGGGCACCGGTCCGGTCCACGGGGGCATGGCCTCGTCGGGGAAGCGGGAGGCCGCGTAGGCGCGGGCCGTGGCGTTGCGCGCGAGGAGGACGACCTCCCGGACCTCGCCGTCCTCGCCGAACTCCGGGGTCAGCAGCAGAGCCGCCACCGGGAGGGCGTCGAGCACCTCCTGACCGGAGGGCAGGGGAGTGGCGGCGGCTTGCGGGGCCGGGGGTACGACGGCGGCGGGCGCCGGGGCTCCGTAACGCTCGGCGTACCGGGTGACGCGCCGGCGCTGTGCGTCCAGGAGCGCCCGGATGGCCTGCAGTTCCAGACGCGCGCGTGCACCGCCCGCGGGAGGAGGTGGGTCCACGGGCATGTCGTGCCTCTCGGTGCGGGTGTACGGGCGGCGCCGAAACAGCATCGGGGCGGGGGTACCGGGAGCGCCACCCGGCGTACGCCGGGTGGCGGCGCCGCCCCGGCCGGCGGGCTCGGCTCAGGCGGTGGCGAGCGGCCGGCTGTCCACCGAGTCCAGGTAGAGCACCACGGTGAGCAGCGCGCCACTGGTCGCCGGGCAGATCGCGTACCGGGTCAGCTGCTCGTCCAGATCGGTCAGCCGTCGGCGCCCCTCGGGCATGCCGGCCCCACCGGCGGCCAGGACCCCGGCGGCGTCCTCCTGGACCATCCGCAGCGCCAGCGGCCCCTTGTCGCGTACGACCCGTTCGTCGTCCGTGTCCGCCATCAGTGTCAGCAGCGCGTCGAGCTGGGCGGTCTCCTCGGCGACGCCCCGCGTCCGGGCCTCACGCACGGCGGAGAGCGCCGCCTCGGTGGCCGTGAGACCGTGCCACTTCGTGCGGCCCGGCAGGGGCCGGTAGCTGTCCCGGAAGTCACCGGACGGCTCCACCCTCTCGTCGAGGGCGAGGGCCCGTGCGCAGGCGTCCCGGGGGCCGGCGGCGCCCTGCGCCCATGCGGCCGTCAGCAGGCACAGCGCGCGGGCCGCGACGTCGAATCCGTTCAGGGACGCGGTGTGGGGCACCGCATCCTGGGCCGCCCGGCAGGCGGCGGTGAGCCGGCCGATGTCCGCGCCGGCGCGGGCGGCCGCG
>NZ_JAAGNI010000129.1 GCF_010550605.1 Streptomyces sp. SID9727 | reverse complement strand
GGAGGCCGCCGAGGCGCTGGCCGCCGCCCAGGAGGAGGCGAACCGGCGCCGGCGCGAGGCCGAGGAGACGCTGGACGCGGCCCGTTCCGAGGCGAACCAGGAGCGCGAGCGCGCCCGTGAGCAGAGCGAGGAGCTGCTGGCCTCCGCGCGCAAGCGGGTCGAGGAGGCGCAGGCCGAGGCGCAGCGGCTGACCGGCGAGGCGGAGAGCCGGGCGGCCGAGCTGGTCGCGGCGGCCGAGCAGACCGCCCAGCAGGTGCGGGACGCCGTCAGCGGGCTCCAGGAGCAGGCCGAGTCGGAGATCGCCGGGCTGCGCTCGGCGGCGGAGCATGCCGCGGAGCGGACGAAGTCCGAGGCCCAGGAGGAGGCCGACCGGCTGCGGGCCGACGCGCACGCCGAGCGGGAGCGGGCGGGCGAGGACGCCTCGCGCATCCGCCAGGTGGCCAAGGAGGAGACGGACGCCGCGAAGGCGATGGCGGAGCGTACGGTCTCCGAGGCGATCGCGGAGTCCGAGCGGCTGCGGGCCGACACCTCCGAGTACAGCCAGCGGATGCGCACCGAGGCGTCGGACGCGCTGGCGTCCGCCGAGCAGGACGCGGCGCGCAGCCGGGCGGAGGCCCGCGAGGACGCCAACCGGATGCGGACCGAGGCGGCTGCCCAGGTCGACCTCCTGGTGTCCGAGGCGACCGCCGAGGCCGAGCGGATGCGCACGGACGCGGAGCTCCAGGCGTCCCGGACCGTGGACGAGGCGGCGGGCGACGCGGAGCGGATGCGGGCGGAGGCTTCGGCCACCGTGGGCTCCGCCCAGGAGCACGCGGCGCGCACCCGGGAGGAGTCGGAGCGGCTGCGGGCGGACGCGGAGGCGGCTGCCGAGCAGATGCGGGCCGAGGCGCGCCAGGAGGCGGACCGGCTGCTCGACGAGGCGCGCGAGGCGGCGTCGAAGCGCCGGGCGGACGCGGCGGAGCAGGCGGACCAGCTCATCGCCAAGGCCCAGGAGGAGGCGCTGCGCGCGGCCACGGAGGCCGAGGAGCAGGCCGACACGATGGTCGGCGCGGCGCGCAAGGAGGCCGTGCGGATCACCTCCGAGGCGACGGTCGAGGGCAACTCGCTGGTCGAGCGGGCCCGGACGGACGCGGACGAGCTGCTGGTCGGCGCGCGTCGGGACGCCACGCAGATCCGGGAGCGGGCCGAGGAGCTGAAGACCCGCGCGGAGACCGAGGTCCAGGAGCTGCACGACCGGGCTCGCCGGGAGACGGCCGAGCAGGTCAAGACGGTCGGCGAGCGCGTGGACAAGCTGATGAAGGCCGCCACCGAGCAGCGCGAGGAGGCCGCGGAGAAGTCCAAGGAGCTGCTGGCGGACGCCAACTCGGAGGCGAGCAAGGTCAGGATCGCCGCCGTGAAGCGGGCCGAGTCGCTGCTCAAGGAGGCCGAGCAGAAGAAGGCCAGTCTGGTGCGCGAGGCCGAGAAGCTGCGGGCGGACGCCGAGGCCGAGGCCAAGCGGATGGTGGACGAGGGCCGGCGCGAGCTGGAGGTCCTGGTGCGCCGGCGTGAGGACATCAATACGGAGATCTCCCGTGTCCAGGACGTGCTGGAGGCGTTGGAGTCCTTCGAGACCCCGGCGGCGGGCGGTAAGGGCGGGGGCTCCGCACCGGCCGGCGGCGTCAAGGCCGGTGCCGCGGCGGGCACTCGATCGAGTGGCAAGCAGTCCGATGGGTAGCCGACGGGCCGTCGTCCGTGGTTGCCCATGGACCCTCCTTCCTCCGAGTGGCAAGGGGTAGGGCGTGTTCGCCACTCAAAAGGGGTGTCATTCTCCAGATCAAACCGGCATCCACTCGATGACACGCCGTTTCGGCCCCTAGGATTCCCTCTATCACCTCACCGGTCTCACTTCGACAGGAACCCCATGAGTGACCCTTCCTCCCCCTTCGGCTTCGAACTCGTGCGGCGTGGTTACGACCGCGGTCAGGTGGATGACCGCATTACCAAGCTCGTCGCCGACCGTGATAGTGCTCTCGCCCGCATCACATCGCTGGAAAAGCGCATCGAGGAGCTGCACCTCGAAACGCAGAACGCCCAGGCCCAGGTGAACGACGCGGAGCCGTCGTACGCGGGTCTCGGCGCGCGTGTGGAGAAGATCCTCCGCCTGGCCGAGGAGGAGGCGAAGGACCTGCGCGAGGAGGCCCGTCGCGCAGCCGAGCAGCACCGCGAGCTCGCCGAGTCCGCCGCCCAGCAGGTGCGCAACGACGCCGAGACCTTCGCCGCCGAGCGCAAGGCCAAGGCCGAGGACGACGGCGTCCGCATCGTCGACAAGGCCAAGGGTGAGGCCACCGCGCTGCGCTCGGACGCGCAGAAGGACGCGGCGCAGAAGCGCGAGGAGGCCGACGCCCTCTTCGAGGAGACCCGTGCCAAGGCCGCCCAGGCCGCCGCGGACTTCGAGACCAACCTCGCCAAGCGCCGCGACCAGTCGGAGCGCGACCTCGCGTCCCGCCAGGCCAAGGCCGAGAAGCGCCTCGCCGAGATCGAGCACCGCGCCGAGCAGCTTCGCCTGGAGGCCGAGAAGCTGCGCACGGACGCGGAGCGCCGGGCCCGTCAGACGGTGGAGACCGCGCAGCGCCAGTCCGAGGACATCGTGGCGGACGCCAACGCGAAGGCCGACCGCATCCGCAGCGAGTCGGAGCGCGAGCTCGCGGCCCTCACCAACCGCCGCGACTCGATCAACGCGCAGCTGACCAACGTCCGCGAGATGCTGGCGACGCTGACCGGTGCCGCGGTGGCCGCCGCCGGCACCCCCGCCGACGAGGAGCCCGCCTCGCGCGGTGTCCCGGCCCAGCAGACGCGCTGATTCCGCTTGCTGTACCCGCGTGCCCGGTTCCGCCTTTGTGGTGGCGCCGGGCACGCGGCCGTTCTAGCGTGAACGCATGATCGAGCTCGATGGCCTCACGAAGCGGTACGGGAACAAGGTCGCCGTCGACCAGTTGTCGTGCGTGATCAGACCGGGAATGGTGACGGGTTTTCTGGGACCCAACGGGGCGGGCAAGTCCACCACGATGCGGATGATGCTCGATCTCGACAACCCGACCAGCGGTTCCGTGCGGATCGACGGCAAGCACTACCGCGAACTCTCGGAGCCCCTGAAGTACATCGGGGCGCTCCTGGACGCCAAGGCGATGCACGGCGGGCGCAGCGCGTACCACAACCTGCTCTGTCTGGCGCAGAGCAACCGCATCCCCGAGCAGCGGGTGGCGGAGGTGCTGGAGACCGTGGGCCTGACCGCGGTGGCGAGGAAGAAGTCCAAGGGGTTCTCGCTCGGCATGGGCCAGCGCCTGGGCATCGCGTCGGCGCTGCTCGGTGATCCCCGGATCCTGATGTTCGACGAGCCGGTCAACGGCCTCGACCCCGAGGGCATCCACTGGATCCGGAACCTGATGCAGACGCTCGCCGCGCAGGGCCGGACGATCTTCGTCTCCTCGCACCTGATGAGCGAGATGGCACTGACCGCCGACCACCTGATCGTGATCGGCCAGGGCAGGCTCCTCGCGGACACCTCGATGGCCGACTTCATCCAGGAGAACTCGCGCAGTTACGTCCGGCTGCGCTCCCCGCAGCAGGAGCGGCTGCGCGACGTGCTGCACCAGGAGGGCGTCGTCGCCGTCGAGGCGGAGGGCGGTGTGCTGGAGGTGGACGGCGCCACCACCGAGGACCTGGGCGAGCTGGCCGCCCGGCACACGATCACGCTGCACGAGCTGAGCGCCCAGCGGGCGTCGCTGGAGGAGGCGTTCATGCAGATGACGGCGGGCGCGGTCGAGTACCACGCGCACTCGGAGCCGGGCGGCGGCGCGCCACCGCCCGAGGGCCGGGCGTGGGGCGAGGGCTGGGTCCAGCGGCCCGGCGGCGGAGAGGGGGCGTGACGATGGCTTCGGTTCCCGCGGTCCTGACTTCCGAATGGACCAAGATCCGCACGGTCTCCTCCACCACCTGGACGCTGATCTCCGCGTTCCTGGTCACCGTGGCGATGGGCGCGGCCGTGTCCGCGTTGATGAACAGCCAGTTCGACGATCTGGAGGAGGCGCAGCGGCTGACCTTCGACCCGACGCTCTTCAGCTTCTCGGGGATGGTCCTCGGCCAGCTGGCGATGGTGGTGTTCGGAGTGCTCGTCGTCGGTACGGAGTACAGCTCCGGCATGATCCGCACCTCCCTGGCGGCGGTGCCGCAGCGGGCGACCTTCCTGTTCAGCAAGATGCTGGTGGCCGGGGTCCTCGCGCTGGTGGTGGGGCTGGTCACCAGTTTCGCCGCGTTCTTCCTCGGCCAGGCCCTGCTGGGCGACCACGGTACGGACATCGGCGCGGATAACGTGCTGCGCGCGGTCGTCGGCGGCGGCCTCTACATGGGGCTGATCGCGCTGTTCTCCATGGGGGTGGCGGCGATGCTGCGCAGCTCGATGCTGTCGCTGGGCATCCTGATGCCGTTCTTCTTCCTGGTCTCGCAGATCCTGTCGGCGGTGCCGGGCGCCAAGAAGGTCGCCCTGTACTTCCCGGACCAGGCGGGCTCCAAGATCATGCAGGTGGTGCCGAACGCGATGGACAGCGATCCGGGGCCGTACGGGCCGTGGGCCGGGCTGCTGATCATGGTGGCCTGGGTGGCGGCCGCGGTGCTCGGCGGCTTCCTCGTACTCAAGAAGCGGGACGCCTGAGCACCCGTACGGAAGGGCGGCCCGGGACTCGCCCCCGTAACGGCTTGGGCGGAACCGTCAAGGCGCGGATATCCTCCTCACTCATACGGGGGCGTACGGCTGGACGGCGTGTGCCCCGACGACAGATAAGTCGATGGGGCTGGAGCATGATCGAGGCAGTCGGCCTGACCAAGCGCTATGGCGCGAAGACGGCCGTGTACAACCTTTCCTTCCAGGTGCGGCCGGGGGCCGTCACCGGGTTCCTCGGTCCCAACGGGTCCGGCAAGTCGACCACCATGCGCATGATCCTCGGCCTGGACCGGCCGACGGCCGGCCGGGTCACCATCGGCGGCCACGAGTTCCGCAACCTGCCGAACGCGCCCCGCCAGGTCGGCGCCCTGCTCGACGCGAAGGCGGTGCACGGCGGGCGCAGCGCCCGCAACCACCTGCTCTCGCTCGCCCAGCTGGCCGGCATCCCGGAGGCCCGGGTGGACGAGGTGCTGGGCGTCGTCGGCCTCCAGGACGTGGCCCGCAGGCGCTCCAAGGGTTTCTCGCTGGGCATGGGGCAGCGTCTGGGCATCGCGGCGGCGCTGCTCGGCGACCCGCAGGTGCTGCTGTTCGACGAGCCGGTCAACGGCCTCGACCCGGAGGGCATCCTCTGGGTCCGCAACCTGATGAAGATGCTGGCGTCCGAGGGCCGGACGGTCTTCGTCTCCTCGCACCTGATGAGCGAGATGGCCCTCACCGCCGACCACCTGATCGTGATCGGGCGCGGCCAGCTGATGGCCGACATGAGCGTCAAGGACTTCATCTCGGCCAACTCGGCCGACTTCGCCCGGGTCCGCGTCCCGGACGAGACGCCGGAGCAGCGCGAGAAGCTGACCGCCACGCTGACCGAGGCGGGCGGCCGGGTCCTGTCGGAGCCGGACGGCGCCCTGCGGGTCACCGGTCTGGCGCTCCCCCGGATCAGCGACCTGGCCCACGAGTCGGACGTCCGGCTGTGGGAGCTCTCGCCGCACCAGGCGTCGCTGGAGGAGGCGTACATGCGGATGACGCAGGGCGCCGTGGACTACCGCTCGACGGTCGACCAGCGGGCCCACCTCCAGCAGCAGCCGCCGCATCCCGGCTACGGGCAGCAGCCGGGGTACGCCCCGCCGCCGCAGCAGCCCGTGCCGGACGTGCCGCAGCAGGGCTGGTACGCCCCGCCGCCGCCCGGACAGAACCCGTACGCGGCCGCCGCGCCGGCCCAGGCGCCCGCTCCCCCGGCCCAGGCGCCCACTCCCCC
>NZ_JAAGNI010000119.1 GCF_010550605.1 Streptomyces sp. SID9727 | reverse complement strand
TGGCCGGCCGGACGCGGGGCACCACCGGCCGCCGGCGCGCCGGGCCCGGACGACGCCGCGTACGTCATCCACACCTCGGGCTCCACCGGCCGGCCCAAGGGCGTCGTCGTCACCCACGGCGCGCTGACCAACCACATGGCCTGGATGGCCGGCCACTTCGCCCTCACCGACGACGACCGCGTCCTCGCCCGCACCTCGCCCAGCTTCGACGCCTCCGTGTGGGAGACCTGGCTGCCCCTGCTGCACGGCGGCGCCACCTGCCCCATGCCGGCCGCGCTCAACCACGACCCGGCCGGGCTGCTGGCCCGGATGCGCGACGAGGGCGTCACCCTCGCCCAGTTCGTCCCCTCCCACCTCGCACTGCTGCTCACCGAGACCGGGACCGAGGCGGCGCCCCCGGCGCTGAGGGCCGTCGCCTGCGGCGGTGAACCCCTGACCCGCGCCCTGGCGGCCCGGGCCGCCACGGCCTGGGGCGCCGAGGTGCACAACCTCTACGGCCCGACCGAGACCACCATCGACGCCACCGCCCACCACGTCACCGCTAGGGCGTGTTTCGAAAGTCCCGCCTGTCCGGCGACGCCTGGCACGCACGCTCGCCGCGTTGTCGGGATCGCCCCGATACAACCAGTATCGGGGCGACCCTCCGCCTTGCGATCGCACGCACCAGACGCCGCCGGACCCGCCCTGCGGGCGGACGGCGCTACTTTCGAAACACGCCCTAGGGGAGAAGAAGGCGGCGTTCCGCTCGGCCGTCCCATCGACAACACCCGCGCCCACGTCCTGGACGCCGTGCTCCAGCCCGTACCGGCGGGTGCGACCGGCGAGCTGTACCTCGCCGGTGACGGCCTCGCCCGCGGCTACCTCGGCCGGCCCGGGCTCACCGCCACCCGCTTCGTCGCCGACCCCTTCGGCCCGGCCGGCAGCCGCATGTACCGCACGGGCGACCTCGTCCGCCGGGACGCCGACGGGCTCCTCCACTACGTCTCCCGCGCCGACGACCAGGTCAAGCTGAACGGCTTCCGCGTCGAGCTCGGCGAGATCGAGGCGGCACTCACCGCCATCGACGGCATCACCTCCGCCTGCGCCCTCGTCCGCGAGGACCGGCCCGGCGAACGGCGCCTGACCGCGTACACCGTGGGCGCCCGCCTCACCGACGGCGCACTGCGCAGCCGGCTCGCCACGAGCCTGCCGCCGTACATGGTGCCCGCCGCCTTCGTGGCCCTGGAAGCGCTGCCGCTCCTGCCCAACGGCAAGACGGACCGCGCGGCCCTCCCCGCACCGGAGCGCCCGGACGCCGCCCGGCCGGGCCGCGAGCCCCGCACCGCGCCCGAACGCGTCCTCTGCGAGGCGTTCGCCTCCGTACTGCGCGCCCCCGCCGTCCGGACCGACGACGACTTCTTCGCGCTCGGCGGCGACAGCATCCTCTCCATCCAGCTCGTCAGCCGCGTCCGGGAAGCCGGCCTCGCCGTCACCCCCCGGGACGTCTTCGTCCACCGCACCCCCGAGGCGATCGCGGCCATCGCCGCACCGCTGGACGGCACCGCCGGCGAACCGGACGGCCACGGCACCGGCACGATGGATCCGACCCCCATCGCCGCCTGGTTCCTGGAACGCCCCGGCACCACCGACGGCTACAACCAGTCCGGTGCGCTGAGCACCCCCGCCGGTGCCCGCGAGGACACCCTCGTCGCCGCGCTCCAGCTCCTCGCCGACCACCACGACATGCTCCGCCTGCGCGTCACCCGTACCGCCGGGGGCGACCCCGTACTCGAGACGCTGCCGCCCGGCGCCGTCACGGCCCGGAACCGCCTCACCCGCATCGACATCGCCGGGCTCGACACCGACGCCGCCCGGGCCGCGCTCACCGAAGCGGGCGAACGGGCCCGCCGACGCCTGCGGCCCTCCGCCGGCGCGGTCTTCGAGGCCGTCTGGGGCGACGCCGGACCCGGTGCGCGCGGGCGGCTGCTCCTCGTCGTGCACCACCTCTCCGTCGACGCCGTCTCCTGGCGCGTCCTCGCCGACGACCTCGCCCACGCCTGGCGGGTGGCCACCGGCACCGCATCCGCGCTGCCCGCCGCCACCACCTCGTACCGGCGCTGGTCCCAGCTCCTCGCCGAACAGGCCCGCACACCGGCCCGCACCGGGGAACTGCCCCTGTGGGAGGAGGTGCTGAGGACGCCGGACCCCCAGCTCGGATACCGGCCGCTCGACCCCTTCCTGGACACCGCGGACGGCACCCGCACCCTCACCACCCAGCTGCCCGCCACCTGGACGAAGCCCCTCCTCACCACCGTTCCCGGCGCCTTCCACGCCGGAGTCGACGACATCCTGCTCACCGCGCTCGCCCTCGCCGTCAACACCTGGCGGGGCCGCCCGGACACCGCCGTACTGCTCGATCTGGAGAGCCACGGCCGGGAGCAGATCGCCGACCACATCGACCTGTCCCGCACGGTCGGCTGGTTCACCAGCCTCTACCCCGTCCGGCTGGACCCGGGGCCCCTGGACGTCCGCGACCCGGCACGCTTCGGTCCCTCGCTCGTTGAACGCGCAGTGAAGCGCGTCAAGGAACAGCTGCGCGCCGTCCCCGACCACGGCATCGGCCACGGCATGCTGCGCCACCTCAACCCGGCCACGGGCCCCCGCCTGGCCGCCCCCGCACCCCAGATCGGCTTCAACTACCTGGGACGGTACGCGGCCCCGGGCCAGTCGGCGGACGGCGACTGGGAGGTCCTGCTCGACGGTGGCGGGCCCCGCAGCCAGGACCCCGACATGCCCGTGCACCACGTCCTCGACATCAACGCGCACACCGAGGACCTCCCCGAAGGCCCCCGCCTCGTGGCCCGCTGGACCTGGCCCAGCGACCTGTTGAAGGAGGAGGACGTGGGCGCGCTCGCCGAGGCGTTCAACCGCGCCCTGCGCGCCGTCGCGGAACACGCCGAACAGCCCGGAGCAGGCGGCTACACGCCGTCCGACCTTCCCCTGGTCTCGCTCAACCAGGCCCAGATCGACCGACTGCAGAACAAGTGGGGTGGACGCAAGTGAACGGGTTCCAACTGGAGGACGTACTCCCGCTGACGCCGCTGCAGGCCGGGATGTACTTCCACGCCCTGTACGACTCGCACGCCGTGGACGTCTACACCGCGCAGTTCGTCTTCGACCTCGAAGGCCCCGTCGACGTTCCCACCCTGCGCGCCGCCGTCGCCGGCCTCCTCCGCCGCCACGCCAACCTGCGCGTCGGCTTCCTCCACGAGGACCTGGACGAACCCGTGCAGGCGGTCGCGGCCGAGGTTCCCGTACCCCTGGAGGAACTGGACCTGACCGGCGCCGACGAGGTGCCCGACCGGCTCACCGCCTTCCTCGCCGCCGACCGCACCCGCCGCTTCGACCTGGCGACCCCGCCCCTGATGCGGTTCACCCTCGTACGGACCGCGCCGGACCGGCACCGCCTGGTCATGACGAGCCATCACATCCTTTTCGACGGCTGGTCGCTGCCCCTGCTCGTACGCGAACTCTTCGAGCTGTACGCGGCCGGCGGCGACGACGGCGCACTGCCGCGCGTCACCCCGTACCGCGCCTATCTCGTCTGGCTCTCCCAGCAGGACCGCGCCGCCGCCCTCGACACCTGGTCCGCCGCCCTCGCCGGCATCGAGGCGCCCACCCTCCTCGCGGAGCGGGACGGCCCGAACGGTGCCGCCGAACTGCCCGAGACGCTCGTCCTCGACCTGGACGCGGCCGTCACGGACCGGCTGCGCGAGACGGCCCGCGCCCACCGCCTCACCCTCAACACCCTGGTCCAAGGCGCGTGGGGACTGCTGCTCGGCCACCTCACCGGCCGGTCCGACGTGGTGTTCGGCACCACCGTGTCCGGGCGCCCGCCGGAGCTCGCCGGCGTCGAATCCATGGTCGGCCTGTTCATCAACACCGTGCCCGTGCGGACCGGCCCCGCGTCCGGCGAGACCCTGGCGGAGTTCCTGACCCGCCTCCAGGCCGAGCAGGGCCGGCTCCTCGGCAGCCAGCACGTCGGCCTCAGCGACATCCGGGGCGTCACCGGACTCGACGAACTCTTCGACACCCTCGTCGTGTTCGAGAACTACCCGATGGACGCCGAGGCCCTGCGCACCGCCCAGCGCGGACTGCCCGGCCTCGCCGTCACCGGCTTCAGCGGCACCGACGCGGCCCACTACCCGCTCACGCTCACCGTCGCCCCCGGCGACACCCTGCGGATCACCTTCGGCTACCGGGCCGCCGTGCTCGACCGCCAGGAGGTGGCCGAGACCGTCTCGCGCATGCGGCAGCTGCTGACGGCCATGGCCCAGGACCTCGGCCGGCGCGCCGACACCGCGCCCTTCCTGCTCGACGGCGAACGCGAGGAGCTGATCGCCCGGGGGACCGGCGCTGCCCTGCCCAGTGGCACCACGGCCCTGAGCATCCCGGAGACCGTCGCCGTCCGGGCCGCCCGCCACCCGGACGCGGTGGCCGTCTCCGGCGCCGGCGAGGAGCTGACGTACGCGCGGCTCACCGGCCTCGCGGACCGGCTCGCCGCCGCCCTGACCGGTCTCGGGACCGGGGCCGAGGACGGCGTCGGCATCCTCGTCGCCCGCTCGGCCGCCACCGTCACCGCCTCGCTGGCCACCCTGCGCGCGGGCGGAGCCTATGTACCGCTCGACCCCCGCTGGCCGACCGAGCGGCTCAACCGGGTCACCGAGGTCGTCCCCCTGCGCGTACTCGTCGTGGACGGGACCACCGCCTCGCTGCCGTGGGTCCGCCAACTCGGCCCGGACACCGCCGTCCTGACCGTCGACAGCGCCGGCCGCGTCCTCGCCGGCGGCCCCGCCGCCCCGGGCCCGCTCCCCACCGCACCGGGCGGCGACCGGCTCGCGTACGTCATGTTCACCTCCGGGTCCACCGGGCTGCCCAAGGGCGTCGGCGTCAGCCACGGCGACATCGCGGCCCTGGCCGCCCACCACGGCTGGGACGGCGCCGCCGACGCCGTCCTGCTGCACTCCGCGTACGTCTTCGACGCCTCGACCTTCGAGCTCTGGGCCCCGCTCCTGCGCGGCGGACGCGTCGTCGTCGCCCCGGAGGGCCCGCTCCAGCCCGACACCCTGCGGGAGCTGGTGACCCGGCACGGCGTCACGGCCGCCTTCCTGACGACGGCCCTCTTCAACGTCCTGGCCGAGACCGACCCCGGCTCCCTCGGCCACCTGCGCCTGGTCGCCGCCGGCGGTGAGGCCGCCGCGCCCGGGGTCATGCAGCGCGTCGCCGCCGCCCACCCCGGGACGACCGTCCTGCACGTGTACGGACCCACCGAGACCACCACCTTCGCCACCGCCCACCACGTCCGCCCCGACCACACCCCCGGCGGCGCCCCGCCCATCGGCCACCCGCTCGACGGCATGCGCGCCTACGTCCTGGACGCCGCCCTGAGCCCCGTCCCGCCCGGCGCCGAGGGCGAGCTCTACCTCGCGGGCCCCGGCGTCGCCCGCGGCTACCTCGGCCGGGCAGCCCTCACCGCGACCCGCTTCGTCGCCGACCCCTTCGCGGGCGACGGGGCACGCATGTACCGCACCGGCGACCTGGTACGCCAGGACGCCGAGGGCACCGTGCGTTACGTCGCCCGGGCCGACCAGCAGATCAAACTGCGCGGCCACCGCATCGAACCCGCCGAGATCGAAGCGGTCCTGCGCGACCACCCGGCGGTACGCGCCGCCTGCGTCCTCGTCCGCGAGGACCTGCCCGGCGATCGCACCCTCACCGCCTACGTGGTCCTCGCCCCCGGTGAGACCCCCGACCCGGGGCTGCTCGCCGCACACGTCGGGCGGCTGCTGCCCCCGTACATGGTCCCGGCCGTCGTCCAGCCGCTGGACGCCCTGCCCCTGACCCCCAACGGCAAGATCGACCGGGCCGCCCTGCCCGCGCCCACCGCACCGCGCACGGCGGCGGGGCGGGCACCGCGCAGCGCCATGGAGGAGATCCTGGCCGGGCTGTTCGCCGATGTGCTCGGCCTGGACCGGGTCGGCACCGACGACAGCTTCTTCGCCCTCGGTGGCCATTCCCTGCTCGCCACCCGCCTCGTCGGCCGCATCCGCACCGCCCTGCACACCGAGACCGACATCCGCACCCTGTTCGAGCACCCCACCGTCGCCACGCTCGCCACCGCCCTGGAGGGCGCGGAGGGCGGCACCCGCCCCGCCCTGGTCCCGCAGCCACGCCCCGCCGAACTCCCGCTGTCGTACGCCCAGCAGCGGCTGTGGTTCCTGCACCGGCTCGACGGGCCCTCCGCCACGTACAACATCCCTCTCGCCGTACGCATCGACGGACCGCTCGACGCCGACGCCCTGTGCACCGCAGTGGCCGACGTCATCGCACGGCACACCGCCCTGCGCACCGTCTTCCCGGAGGGCGAGGACGGGCCGTGCCAGCACATCACCGCGCCCGGCGACGTCGTCATCCCGTTCGCCATGGAGAGCGTCGAGGAGGCGAAGCTGCGCCACCGCGTCGCCGCCGCCACCGCCGAGGCCATCGACATCGAGCGCAGCCTGCCCCTGCGCGCCACCCTGCTCCGCCTGGGCCCCGACGCCCACGTCCTGGTGCTCGTCGTCCACCACATCGCGGCCGACGGCACCTCGCTCGCGCCCCTCGCCCACGACCTGGGCCTCGCCTACCGCGCCCGCGCCCGGGGCGAGGAGCCCAACTGGGCACCGCTGCCCGTCGACTACGCGGACCACACCCTCTGGCAGCGCGACCTGCTCGGCGACGAGAAGGACCCCGACAGCCTCGTCTGCCGGCAGCTCTCCCACTGGCGGCACGCGCTGGACGGGCTGCCCGAGGCGATCGAACTGCCCTGGGACCGGCCGCGCCCCGCCACCTCCCGGCACACCGGGGCCACCCTCGGCTTCTCCGTCGACCGCGCCACCGCCCGCCAAGTCATGGAGCTCGCCCGCGCCTGCGGTTCCAGCGCCTTCATGGTCCTCCAGGCCGCCCTGGCGACGGTCCTGTCCCGGCACGGCGGCGGCGAGGACATCCCCCTGGGCACCGCCGTCGCCGGACGCACCGACGAGGCGGCGAACGGTCTCGTCGGCTTCTTCGTCAACACCCTCGTCCTGCGCACCGACCTCAGCGGCGACCCCACCTTCCGTGAACTCCTCGGCCGGGTGCGGGAATTCGACCTCGCCGCCTACGCCCACCAGGACGTGCCCTTCGAGCGGCTGGTCGAACTCCTCAACCCCGCGCGGGCCCAGAGCCACCACCCGCTCTTCCAGACCATGCTGATCCTCCAGAACCAGGCGCCCGCCGCCATCGACCTGCCCGGCCTCACCGTCACCGGGGTGCCCGCCGAGGCGGAGGTCAGCAAGTTCGACCTGTCGTTCGCCCTCACCGAGACCTACGACGACACCGGCGCACTCGACGGCATGCGGGGCACCGTCGACTACGCCACCGAGCTCTTCGACGCGCCCACCGTCCAAGGGCTCACCGACCGGCTCGTCCGGCTCCTGGGCGCCGTCACCACCGACCCCGACCGCCCCCTGCACACGTACGACCTGCTCACCCCCGCCGAGCACGACCGCCTCACCGCCCTCGGCACCGGGCCCGCCGACGGCCCGCCCCCCACGACGGTCCCCGCCCTCTTCGAGGAACGGGCCCGGCGCACCCCCGCCGCCCCGGCCGTCCGCGACGCGCACACCACCCTCACCTACGGCGAACTCGACGCCCGCGCCGACGCGCTGGCACGCCACCTCACCGAACGGGGCGTGGGACCCGAGGACCGGGTGGCCGTCGCCCTGCCCCGGACGTCCGAGCTCGTCGTGGCCCTGCTCGGCGTCCTCAAGGCGGGCGCCGCCTATGTGCCGCTGGACCCCGACTACCCGGCCCAGCGCCTGTCCTACATGCTGGACGACGCGCGCCCCCGCCTGCTCCTCACCACCCCGGAACTCCACCGCCGACTGCCCGCGCACCCGGTGGCGCACCTGTACACCGACGAACTCGCCGCAAGCGGCGCCACGACGGCACCTGTGCGCATCGACCCGGCCCACCCCGCGTACGTCATCTACACCTCGGGTTCCACCGGCCGCCCCAAGGGCGTCGTCGTCACGCACCGGGGCGTGCGGGCGATGGCCGCGACGCAGAGCGAGCGGCTGGGCGTCGGACCGGGCAGCCGGGTGCTGCACATGGCGTCGGTCAGCTTCGACGCCGCGTTCTGGGAGCTGTGCATGGGGCTGCTGACCGGCGCCTGCCTGGAGATCGACACCCGCGACGCCCTGCTGCCGGGGCCGGCCCTCGCCAGCCTGGTCCGCGACCGGGGCGTCACCCACCTCACCATCCCGCCCGCCGCCCTCGCCGTGATGCCCCCGGACTCCCTGCCCACCGGCCTCACCATGGTCCTCGCCGGAGAGGCGTGCCCGCCCGCCCTCGTCCACGCCTGGGCCCGGGACCGCTTCCTCGTCAACGCCTACGGCCCCACGGAGACCACCGTCTGCGCCACCATGAGCGCCTTCCAGCGCGCGGAAGGGCCCCTCGCCCCCGACCGCACCGTCCCCATCGGCGCCCCCGTGGACGGCACCCGCGTGTACGTCCTGGACGACCGGCTGGCCCCCGTTCCGCCCGGCGTCACCGGCGAGTTGTACGTGGCCGGCGAGGGCGTCGCACGCGGCTACCACGGCCGGGCCGGCCTGACCGCCACCCGCTTCGTCGCCGACCCCTTCGACCGCGCGGGCGGCCGGATGTACCGCACCGGGGACCTGGTGCGGTGGACGCCCGACGGGCGCCTCCTCTACGTCTCCCGCGTGGACGACCAGGTCAAGCTCCGCGGCTTCCGCATCGAACTCGGCGAGATCGAGGCGGCGCTCGCCTCGCACCCCGGGATCGCCGCCGCCTGCGTCACCGTCCGAGAGGACCGCCCCGGCGACCGGCGTCTCGTCGCCTACACCGTGCCCGCCGCCGGCGGTGCCGCCCCCGACTGGGCCGGACTGCGCGCCCACCTCGCCGCCACCCTGCCGGAACACATGGTGCCCGCCGCCCACGTCCGGCTCGACGCGTTCCCCGTGACGCCCAACGGCAAGACCGACCGGCGCGCGCTGCCCGCCCCGGAGAGCCCGGC
>NZ_JAAGNI010000096.1 GCF_010550605.1 Streptomyces sp. SID9727 | reverse complement strand
CGCCGTCGTCCGTCTCGCGGGCGGTGCCCGTGGCCCGGCCGCGCAGCGCCAGCGCACTGGCCGTCGCGGCCGCCACCGGCACCAGGGCCAGCAGCACCAGTACGGCGGCGACGGGCAACGAGGCGTCCGCGCCGAGCAGGTCGGCGGCGGCCCCGTCGAACGGCAGCCCGGACAGGTCGCCGCGCAGATGGAGGAAGAACAGCAGCGCCACCGCGGAGCCGAGGGTGCACGAGACGGCGGTGGAGACCGCGGCGAGCACGCTGAGCTTCACCGGGCCGAGGCCCACGGCGGACAGCCCGGTACGCGGCCGGGTGCTCGGGTCCGTACGGGCCACCGCGACGGCGAACTGCACGGTCGCGGCCAGCGGGACGAAGCACCAGAACAACCGCAGCACCGCGCCCGCCGAGTGCGGGTGCGCGGAGGTGTAGCCGAGGGTGCACAGGAGCAGGAAGCCGACCCCGGCGGAGGCGGCCGCGACCAGCAGCCGCCGCACCAGGACCAGCGGATGGGAACCGCGGGCTAGACGGAGAGCGAGCACGCCGCGCGCCCCTCCGGATCGGCTTCGGCGGGCAGGCCGACGGTGGAGACGCGGCGCCCGTCGAGCAGGGGCACCACGCGGTCGGCGAGCGCGGCGATCTCGGCGTCGTGCGTGGCGAGCACCACCGTGATCCCGTGCGAGCGGGCGGCGCTGGTCAGGGTCCGCAGGACGTGGGTGCGGTCCGTGCGGTGCAGCGTCGCGGTCGGCTCGTCGGCGAAGATCACCGAGGGGCCGGCGGCCAGCGCCCGGGCCACGGCGATCCGCTGCCGCTGGCTCTGCTGGAGGGTGTGCGGGCGCTTCTTGGCGCACGGGCCGATGTCCAGGCGCTCCAGCCACTCCATGGCGGCCGTCCTGGCCTCCCGGTGCGAGGCGCCGCGCAGCAGGAGCGGCAGGGCCGTGTTCTCCCAGGCGTTCAGCTCCGGGACCAGCTGCGGCTCGGGGGCGATCCAGCCGAACTTGTCGCGGCGCAGCCTCTCGCGCAGCCTCGGCCCCATCGTGTGCACGGGCACGCTGTTGAACCAGACCTCGCCCTGCTCGGGCACCAGCTGGCCGGAGAGGCAGTGCAGCAGCGTCGTCTTGCCGCTGCCGCGCGGACCGGTCACCGCGAGGATCTCGCCGTCGCGGATGCCCAGGGAGACCCCGCCGAGCGCGGGTGAGCCGTTGTGGGAGTGCTGCAGGGAACGCGCCCAGATCACATCGTTGTCCGGCGGGGCCACCATGGCGTACACCTCGGTTCAGATCAGATATCCCGTCCCCGTACGGGGGAACGAAGAGGGGGCCGATCGGTCACTCGGCACCGTAAGGATTCGGATCGCGGTGAGCGGACAGCACGCGGCCCGGGCCCGCCTCTTCCCACTCGATCGGCCGCATCCGGGCCGCTCCGGGCTCCGGGAGGTGCCTTGCCCGGCACCGCACGGTGGCACCCGACTACGCTGGTCGTCTCACCCATTGGACATACACGAGGAGGGGTGGCCGTGACCGCCGAGGTACGCCGTCTGCGCAACTACATCAACGGGGAGTTCCGGGACGCCGCCGACGGGCGGACGATCGACGTGGTCAACCCGGTGACCGAGGAGGTCTACGCGACCTCGCCGCTCTCCGGCCCCGCCGACGTCGACGCCGCGATGGCCGCCGCCGCGGCCGCGTTCCCCGCCTGGCGCGACGCCACACCGGCCGAGCGCCAGCGCGCCCTGCTCAAGATCGCGGACGCGTTCGAGGAGCGGGCCGAGGACCTCATCGCCGCCGAGTCCGAGAACACCGGCAAGCCGATCGGGCTGACCCGCACCGAAGAGATCCCGCCGATGGTGGACCAGATCCGCTTCTTCGCGGGCGCCGCCCGGCTCCTGGAGGGGCGCTCGGCCGGTGAGTACATGGAGGGGCTGACCTCCATCGTGCGGCGCGAGCCGGTCGGCGTATGCGCCCAGGTCGCGCCGTGGAACTACCCGATGATGATGGCCGTCTGGAAGTTCGCCCCGGCGCTCGCCGCGGGCAACACCGTGGTCATCAAGCCGTCGGACACGACGCCGGCCTCGACCGTGCTGATCGCCGAGATCATCGGGCAGATCCTGCCCAAGGGCGTCTTCAACGTCATCTGCGGCGACCGTGACACCGGCCGCGCGATGGTCGAGCACCGGACCCCGGCGATGGCCTCCATCACCGGCTCGGTGCGGGCCGGCATGCAGGTCGCCGAGTCGGCCGCCAAGGACGTCAAGCGGGTCCACCTGGAGCTCGGCGGCAAGGCGCCCGTCGTGGTCTTCGAGGACACCGACATCGCCAAGGCCGTCGAGGACATCTCGGTCGCGGGCTACTTCAACGCCGGGCAGGACTGCACGGCCGCCACGCGCGTACTGGTCCACGAGTCGATCCACGACGAGTTCGTCACCGCGCTCGCCAAGGCCGCCGCCGACACGAAGACCGGGCGGCCGGACGACGAGGACGTGCTCTACGGCCCGCTCAACAACGCCAACCAGCTGGCCCAGGTCAGCGGCTTCATCGAGCGCCTTCCCGCCCACGCCCGGGTCGAAGCCGGCGGCCACCGGGTCGGTGACAAGGGCTACTTCTACGCCCCGACCGTCGTCTCCGGGCTCAAGCAGGACGACGAGATCGTCCAGCACGAGGTCTTCGGCCCGGTCATCACCGTTCAGTCGTTCCGCGACGAGGCGCAGGCCGTGGAATGGGCGAACGGCGTCGAGTACGCCCTGGCCTCCTCGGTGTGGACCAAGGACCACGCGCGCGCCATGCGGATGTCGAAGAACCTGGACTTCGGCTGCGTCTGGATCAACACCCACATCCCGTTGGTCGCCGAGATGCCGCACGGCGGTTTCAAGAAGTCCGGTTACGGCAAGGACCTCTCGGCCTACGGCTTCGAGGACTACACGCGCATCAAGCACGTGATGACGTCCATCGAGGGCTGAGCGATACCGCCGAGGCCCCGTGCGAACCGGCCGGTTCGCACGGGGCCTCGGGGCTCTGGCAGGGGGGCGTGAGGAGCCGGTGAACGCGGGCGTACGCTGCGGACATGAGCGAGCGACACGCCTTGCGAAGGCGTATACGCGTGTGGTTGGCCGTCTTCATCGTCTGTCTGGTTCTGAGCGGGCTGACCGCCTTCCCGCTCGTCCACGAGCTGCGCTGGGCCGAGGACCTGCTGACGTCCTCGGCCTCTCCCGTCCCCGAGCACTTTCCCGGTCTGCTGGACTGGATCACCCGCGTCCGCACCGGCCTCGACGAGGCCGACGCCCGGTATCCCTTCGTGCTGTACGGCACCGACTGGCTGGCCTTCGCCCACCTGGTCATCGCGGTCGCCTTCTACGGGCCCTTCCGCGACCCGGTCCGCAACATCTGGGTGATCGAGTTCGGCATGATCGCCTGCGCCGGGATCATCCCCCTCGCGCTGATCTGCGGCCCCATCCGGGACATCCCGTTCTGGTGGTCCGTCATCGACATGTCGTTCGGCGTCTTCGGGGTGAGCCCGCTGCTGGTCGTGCACCGCATGATCAAGCGCCTGGAGGTTCTGGAGAGGGCCCCGGCGGCGGAGCCGGTGGCCGCCTGACTCAGTCGGCCGAGGGTGCCCCGAAGACCGTGCCGACCACGCCCATGACCAGGGAGTTGTCCCCCTCGGCCTTCGCGTCCGTGGAGTTGATGCTGTAGACGAGCGTGCGGGAGAGGTCGCGCGTGGCGCCGATTCCCGAGTTGTAGCCCCAGCGGCCGCCGGTCTTGCCCCAGACCTGGCGGCCGCCCAGCTTCCAGGTGGACAGGCCGGCGCTGAACGAGGGCGCCTTGCCGCTGACGAAGTCGCGCACCGACGGATCCGGCAGCGTGAACATCTCCTCCAGCAGCGGACCGCGTACCACCCGGCCCTGGAACAGTGCGGTCAGGAAGCGCTCCAGATCGGCGGTGGTGGAGATGATGTCCCCGGCCGCCCAGCCGTCGGTCGGGCTCCACACGCTGACGTCCCGCAGCACGGTGGTGCCGTCCTCCAGCCGCATGCGCTGGTACCCGTGGTTGTGCGGTCCGTGGATGCGCGGGTCGGGACCGGGGAACGACGTGCCGCGCAGACCCAGCGGGGCCAGGACGCGCCGGGAGACCTCCGCCTCGTAGCCGTGCCCGGTGACCTTCTCGATCAGCAGCCCGGCCACCGTGTAGTTGATGTTGAGGTAGTGCTGCCGC
Source organism: Streptomyces sp. SID9727 (assembly GCF_010550605.1). GTDB lineage: Bacteria > Actinomycetota > Actinomycetes > Streptomycetales > Streptomycetaceae > Streptomyces. Next base: position 4,757 of record NZ_JAAGNI010000096.1, on the reverse strand, counting down.
GTCCCCGCGGGGAACTCGGGCCGCTTGGCGGTGGCCGAGGCGACCAGCTCGCGGGCGTCGAACCGGTGGAACCGGTTGGCGTACCACTCCTCCACCGTGTCGCCCGGATAGTCCGCCGACGGCAGCCCGCTGGTGTGGTTCAGCAACTGGCGTACGGTCACGGCCCCGTACGCCGCCGGGATCAGCTCCGGCAGGTACGAGCGGACCGGGCGGTCCAGGCTCAGCTTCCGCTCAGAGGCGAGCTGGAGGACGGTCGCCGCGGTGAACACCTTGGTCACCGAACCCGCCCGGAAGCGCGCGTCCGGGTCCGCCGGACGCCCCGTCACCAGGTCGTGCACCCCGGCGGAGCCGTGCCACGCACCCCCGGCGCCGCCCAGCCGGATCAGGGCGGCCGTCGCCCCGTCGTCGGGGAGCCCGGCTATGAGGTCGCTCAGGGCTCCGGTGTCCGTGCCGGCCGCCGCCGGTGCGGTGGTGCGCGTCGGGGAGCCCGTCGCGAGCGCCGGGCCCGCGGTGCCCGCCGCGAGGCCGGCGACCAGGGCGGCGGCGAGGACGGTACGGCGGATGCGGGCGTTCATCGTGATGCCTCCAGGCAGCGAGATCCGTGGTGGCGAAGTCCCGGGGACCGCGCCGTTGTTGATCCCATCCTGCGGACCGGGAGGCCCTTCGCGGATCACCGGAGCGGGGGGTTCCCGGCGGGCTCGTTCCTCCCCTGCGCGGGGGAGGAGGACGGCTGCCCTCCCTCCGGCGAGGGAGCGACGAGGCCGGTCTCGTAGGCGCAGATGACGGCCTGGACGCGGTCGCGCAGGCCCAGTTTGGACAGCACGTTGCCCACATGCGTCTTCACCGTGTGGTCGCTGACCACCATCGCCGCCGCGATCTCCGCGTTGGACAGCCCGCGCGCCAGATGCAGCAGCGTCTCGCGTTCCCGGGCCGTGAGCACGCCGAGCCGCCGCTCGTCCGGATCCGCCGCCGCCCGCGCCGGGCGCGAGGTGTACTCGGCGATGAGCAGCCGCGCCACCGAGGGCGCCAGCAGCGAGTCGCCCGCCGCCACCACGCGTACCGCGTGCACGAGGTCGTCCCGGCGGACGTCCTTGAGGAGGAAGCCGCTCGCCCCGGCGTGCAGCGCCTCGTACACGTACGCGTCGGAGTCGAACGTCGTCAGCATGACCGTCCGGCAGGCGGTCCGGGCGCTGATCTCACGGCAGGCGCCGATGCCGTCCAGGACGGGCATCCGGATGTCCAGCAGGGCCACGTCCGGCTCCAGCCTGCGCACCGCGTCCACCGCCTGCGCCCCGTCGCCCGCCTCGGCCACCACCTCGATGTCCGGCTGGGCGTCCAGGATCATCGCGAAACCGCTGCGGACCAGCTCCTGGTCGTCCGCCACCACGACACGGATCGTCAACGTGCCACCTCCGCCGGGGACGTTACCGGTTCCAGCGGCAGCGTCACGTCGACCCGGAACCCCCGCCCGTCCGGCCCCGGACCGCTGCGGGCGCTGCCGCCGTGCGCCGCCGCCCGCTCCCGGATGCCGATCAGGCCGTGGCCGGAACCCGGGTCCGCCCCCGGGCCGCCGCCGTCGTCGGTCACCGAGACGGTCAGGCTGCTCCGCCCGTACGCCAGCAGGACGCCGGCCTCGGAGGCGGCGGCGTGCTTGACCGTGTTGGTCAGGGCCTCCTGCACGATCCGGAACACGGCGCTGTCGGTGTCCCGGGGCAGCGGGCGCTCCGGACCGGTCACCGTGTGGGTCACCGCCAGGCCGCTGGAGCGTACGCGCTCCACCAGCGCCGGCAGTCCGGCCAGGGCCGGCTGCGGGGAGCGGGGCGCCCCGGGCCCCTGCTCGCTCTCGCGCAGCACGCCGAGCATCCGGCGCAGCTGGACCATCGCGTCCCTGCCGGTCTCCGAGATCGCGTCGAACGCCGCCTCGGCCCGCTCCGGAGCCGTACGGACCGCCACCGGGCCCGCCTCCGCCTGCACGATCATCAGGCTCACCGCGTGCGACAGGATGTCGTGCATCTCCCGGGCGATGCGGGCCCGTTCACGGGCCGCCGCCTGTTCGGCCTCGATCCGGCGGGTGACCTCCAGCTGCCGCGCCCGGTCCTCGACGGCCCTGGTGTACGCCTGGCGGGTGTCCGTGAACCGGCCGAACCCGTACGCCGCCGTGAACACCATCAGCGAGAAGACCAGCTCCCGGGCCTCGCCCGTGTTGGACGCGACCGAGGGGAAGACGAAGGCGAGGGTGAGCGCCCCGCAGATCCGGCGCGCCGGGGCCGGGGCGTAGGCCGCGACGCTGTAGAGGGCGACGAGACCCGTGTACGGCAGGGTCTGCCCCGGGCCGTCGAGGGCCAGCCCGTACAGGCTCTGCGCCACGACCACCGCCAGCAGCACCCGCACGGGGGCACGGCGCCGCCACAGCAGCGGAAGCACGGTCAGGGTGGTCAGCAGGTACGCGGAGACCGTCGCGGGTTCGAGGCGCGGGTCGCGGGGAAGCACCCACGGGACCGACACCGCCGCCTGCACCACCAGGACCACACCGATGTCGGTCACCCGGGGCCCCGGGCCGCCGCTCTCCCGCAGCCTCCGCCAGGCGGTACGGGGGCGTATCACGGTCTTCTCCCGGCGGTGTTCCGGTCGATCAGCTTGCGGAGTACGTCGATCCGGTTGGTGGTGACGGAGTCCACGCCGTCGCCGATCAGCCGGCGCATCGTCCGGCCGGTGTCGGCGGTCCAGGCCGAGACCAGCAGCCCGTCGCGGTGGTTGCGGTCCGTCAGCTCCCTGCTGACCAGCCCGAACCGGTAGTTCAGCCACCGCGGCCGGACCGCGTCGAGCAGCGTCGCACGGGGCGGAGCGAGCGTGGTCCAGGTCAACGCGATCTCGGCCGACGGATCGGCCGCCCGCACCCGAAGCATCGCCTCGGGCCCGGCGCAGTAGTAGACCCGGTCCCCGGCCCCGCACTCCCGCACCACGCCCACCGTGCGCTTCACCGATTCCGCGGTGGAGCCCGGCAGGTCGATCATCACGCGGTGCGCGCCGGCGGCGAGCAGCGCCTCGCGCAGCGTCGGCACGCCGCCCGCCGTCAGCTCGGTCAGCTCCTGGTGGCCGAGCCGGTCCAGCCGCAGATCACGGCCCCACAGCCGGTCCAGCGTGTCGTCGTGCAGCAGGACCGGCACCCCGTCCCGGGTGATCCGGACGTCGATCTCCACCGCGTCCGCGCCCCGTGCGAGTGCGGAGCGGATCGAGGGCAGGGTGTTCTCGCGGGCGCGGTACGGATCGCCTCGGTGGGCGACGGCGGTGACGGGCGTGGCGATGGGCATGCGGCCATTGTCACCGCCCGGGGGTCACCGCCCGGCGCTCCGCAGCCAGTTGGCCGTGTACGTGTCGATCTCGTCGGTCAGCGTGCGCTTGCCGGCCGGGTCCAGGAAGGACGCCTCGACGGCGTTCTTCGCGAGTGCGGCCAGACCGTGTTCGTCCAGGCCGAGGATGCGGGCGGCCACCGCGTACTCGTTGTTGAGGTCGGTGCCGAACATGGGCGGGTCGTCGCTGTTGATCGTGACCAGCACCCCGGCCTCGACCATCTCGCGGACCGGGTGCTGCTCGATGTCCTTCACCGCCCGGGTCGCGATGTTGGACGTGGGGCAGACCTCCAGGGCGATGCGCCGTTCGGCGAGGTGGTCGAGGAGCTTCGGGTCGGCGACCGAGCTGGTGCCGTGGCCGATGCGCTCGGCGCGCAGCTCGGTCAGCGCGTCCCAGACGGTCTGCGGGCCCGTGGTCTCCCCGGCGTGCGGCACGGAGTGCAGGCCCTCGGCGATCGCGCGGTCGAAGTAGGGCTTGAACTGCGGGCGGTCCACGCCGATCTCCGGCCCGCCGAGGCCGAACGACACCAGCCCCTCGGGCCGCAGGTCCACCGCGAGCCGGGTGGTCTCCTCGGCGGCCTCCAGGCCGGCCTCGCCGGGGATGTCGAAGCACCAGCGCAGTACGACGCCCAGCTCCCGCTCGGCCGCCTTGCGGGCGTCCTCGATCGCCTCCATGAAGCCCTGCTCGGGAATGCCGCGCCGGGTCGAGGAGAACGGGGTGACCGTCAGCTCCGCGTACCGGATGTTCTGCCGGGCCATGTCACGGGCGACCTCGTACGTCAGCAGCCGGACGTCCTCCGGGGTGCGGATCAGGTCCACGACCGAGAGGTAGACGTCGATGAAGTGGGCGAAGTCGGTGAAGGTGAAGTAGTCGGCCAGCGCCTCGGGGGCGGTGGGGACCTTGGAGTCGGGGTGGTGCGCGGCCAGCTCCGCGACGATACGGGGGGAGGCCGAACCGACGTGGTGGACATGGAGCTCGGCCTTGGGCAGCCCCGCGATGAAGGGGTGCAGGTCGGTCATCGGGGCCTCCGTGGGCGTGGAGTGTGACGGGCTCCGGCCGTGGGGCGACCGGGGGACGGAAGCCATCGTAGGACGGGCCCGTAGCATGACCGCATCACGATGGGGGAGGCCCATGTCAGACAACACGGATCAGCCTGCGGACGGGGCCGCACCGCTCGACCCCTGGGCACCGCCGGAGCGGCGCACGCCCCGTGCGAACCCGGCGGTCCCGGGCAGCCCCGAGCCCTCGGACAGCCCGGCGCCGCCGGCCGGCCGCGTGCCCCTGGACAAGAAGCCCGGCCCCGGAAACCCCGGCCCCGAGGGCTCCGGCCCCGGAAACCCCGGCCCCGAGGGCTCCGGCCCCGGAAACCCCGGCCCCGAGGGCTCCGGCCCCGGAAACCCCGGCCC
>NZ_JAAGNI010000078.1 GCF_010550605.1 Streptomyces sp. SID9727 | reverse complement strand
GCCGCGCAGCCGGACGCGGCGGCGGCGACCAGGAGGGCGGCGAGGACCGCGTAGCCCGGCCTGCGCCGCAGACGGTCCCGTACCCGCTGCCGCCCGCCCGTCACCGCGCCCTGTTCACGCCCATTCATGGCCAATTTGTCCTTTTGTCGTACTGGCTGCATGGCGCCGGATCCTGCCAGTACGTGACGGGGCATCGGCTCCGACACCGCCGCCGGGCGCGCACGGTCCCCCGGGTGGCTCACACCGGGGCGGGCCGAAAGGCTTCAGCGGCGGACGCCGCCGCCCCGCGCGACCGGCGCGGGCCGCGCGGCCGCCCCGGTCAGCGTCCGCACGATCCAGCGCCGGTGCCAGAACGCCTTGAAGACGCCGATGAGCCCGACGAGCCAGGCCAGCAGCCCGAGCCCCATCATCAGCGCCATCAGCCCGTACGTGTCCTCGCCCCGGACCGCCCCCGCCGGCACGACGACGCAGAGGTAGAGCCCCAGCGCGCCGAGCACGAAGGAGGGCAGCAGCCACCCCAGCGTCGTGCCGGGCAGCCGCAGTCCGGCGTCGCGGGCGGGGTCGCGGTCCAGCGCGCCCCACTGCGTGAGCAGCCGGCGCACCGCGACGTCCCGGCGCAGCCCGACGACGACCAGGATCACCGCCGGGACGAGGGCGGCGGCGCCCATCGCGAGCATCACCACGCCGACGATCGCGCTGACGGCGTCGTACGACTCCTCGAAGGTGATGACCGCCGTCCCGATGAACGACCAGCCGATCGCGCCGACCGCCCCCCACAGCCACAGCAGCCCGAGCCGGCCGGGTCCGACGTGCGCCTTCACCAGCACGCCGAGCAGGAAGGACCGGTCGGCGAGCAGCGCGTCCCGGTCGGGCCAGGCGCGTATCTCCACGGGCGGCGGGGGCGGCGGCAGTACGAAGCGAGGGGCCATGGGGCCGACCTTATCGAGCACCCATGACCCCAATGAGCGGGCGGGGATCAGGCGTTGCGGATGGCCTCGACGTCCAGGCGCTTCATGCCGAGCATGGCCTTCATCGCGCGGGCGGCCTTCTCGGGGTCGGGGTCGGTCAGGGCGTCGACGAGGCCCGGCGGGACGATCTGCCAGGAGAGGCCGTACTTGTCCTTGAGCCAGCCGCACTGGCTCTCCTGCCCGCCGCCGGAGGTGAACTCGTTCCACAGCCGGTCCGCCTCCTCCTGCGAGTCGCACTCCACGGAGAGCGAGACGGCCTCGGTGAAGGTGAACTCCGGCCCGCCGTCGAACGCGATGTACTCGGCGCCGTCCAGCTGGAACCGTACGGTCATCGCCTTGCCCTCCTCGCCGGGGCCGGCGGCGGTCCAGCGGGTGGTCTCCAGGACGCGCGAGTCGCCGCCGATGACGGAGACGTAGTAGTTCGCCGCCTCCTCGACCAGGTCCTTCGCGAACCACAGGAACGTGGTGACCTTCTGCATGATCCTCTCCTCACGAACGGGGGCAAAGTGTCGTGAAGGGTAGACCGCGGCAGCGTCCGGAACTCATCGACAGGCCCTAGACGGCTCCGAGCGATGCGAAGCGCCAGCGGTGGACCGGCCGGGTGACGAGGTCCGGATCGGGCTCGGGCAGCTCCGGCAGCTCGTCGGCGTACGCGCCCTGCCACCAGGTGATGACGAGGACCCGGTCCTGCGGGGCGCGCAGCAGCTCGCTGCGGAGCGGGGGGCGGGGCAGCCCGGCGGCGCGGGCGCGGGCCCACTCCGCCAGTTCGCCGCCCCTGCCCTCGGCGGCGCGGGCCTCCCACATCAGGGCGGTGACCGGGGCGCTCATGAGTAGAGGTTGTCCTTGCTGATCTCGTGCACGTGGTCGTGGTCGTGCGCGTGGGCGCCCGGGACGTGGGTCTCGGTGACCGGCAGCGAGGAGTCCGCGGACAGCTCCAGGTCGGAGGCGGGCCGGTTGCGGGCGACCATCTCGGCGCCGAGCGCGGCGACCATCGCCCCGTTGTCGGTGCACAGCTTGGGGCGGGGCACGCGCAGCCGGATGCCGGCCCGCTCGCACCGCTCCTCGGCGAGCGCGCGCAGCCGCGAGTTGGCCGCGACGCCGCCGCCGATCATCAGGTGGTCGACGCCCTCGTCCTTGCAGGCGCGGACGGCCTTGCGGGTGAGCACGTCCACCACGGCCTCCTGGAAGGACGCGGCCACGTCCCGGACCGGCACCTCCTCGCCGGCCGCCCGCTTGGCCTCGATCCAGCGGGCGACGGAGGTCTTCAGGCCGGAGAACGAGAAGTCGTACGCGGGGTCGCGCGAGCCGGTGAGGCCGCGCGGGAAGGCGATGGCCGCCGGGTCGCCCTCCTTGGCGAGCCGGTCGATGACCGGGCCGCCGGGGAAGCCGAGGTCCAGGACCCGGGCGATCTTGTCGAACGCCTCGCCGGCCGCGTCGTCGATGGTCGCGCCGAGCGGCCGTACGTCGTTGGTGATGTCCGGTGCGAGCAGCAGCGAGGAGTGCCCGCCGCTGACCAGGAGCGCCATGGTGGGCTCGGGCAGCGGGCCGTGCTCCAGCTGGTCGACGCAGATGTGGGAGGCCAGGTGGTTGACCCCGTACAGCGGCTTGTCCAGCGCGTACGCGTACGCCTTGGCGGCGGAGACGCCGACGAGCAGGGCGCCCGCGAGGCCGGGCCCGGCGGTGACGGCGATGCCGTCGAGGTCGCGGCCGCTGACCCCGGCCTCCTTCAGGGCGCGCTCGATGGTGGGGACCATCGCCTCCAGGTGGGCGCGGGAGGCGATCTCGGGGACGACGCCGCCGAAGCGGGCGTGCGTGTCGACGCTGGACGCGACGGCGTCCGCGAGGAGCGTGGTCCCCCGGACGATGCCGACCCCGGTTTCGTCGCAGGAGGTCTCGATGCCGAGTACGAGGGGTTCGTCAGCCATCAGTGGGTCCCGTTTTCTTCTGCTTCTTCGTGTACGTGGTGGCGCATGACGAGCGCGTCGACGTTGCCCGGCTGGTAGTAGCCGCGGCGGAAGCCGATCGGTTCGAAGCCGAAGCGCTCGTAGAGCTTCTGGGCGCGCGTGTTGTCGACGCGGACCTCCAGGAGCACCTCGGCGCACTCGAAGGCCGTGGCGTGCCGGAGCAGGTCGGTCAGCAGCTCGGAGCCGAGCCCGCCGCCCCAGTGGTCGCGGGCGACGGCGATCGTCTGGACGTCGGCGAGGTCACCGGCGGCGGCGAGGCCCGCGTACCCGACGATCCGGCCGGTGCCGGGCTCCTCGGCGACGACGTAGCGGCGGGTGGCCGCCGGGCCGCGCGCGTACGCCAGCTCGGACCAGAACATGCCCGCCGACCAGGCGTCCTCCGGGAACAGCTCGTGTTCGAGGGCGAGCACGGGGTCGATGTCCCACCAGCGCATCTCGCGCAGCACCGCGGTCGTGACGGTCACTTCGGGGTGACCACCTTGTAGTTCTTCGGGACCTGCGCGTCGGGCCTGCGCAGGTAGAGCGGCTGCGGCGGCAGCAGCTCCGCGCCGGCCGCGAGGCGTTCGGCGGCGAGGCCCGCGAGGGCGCCGGCCGCCAGGTGTTCGGGGCCGCGCGCGTCCGGGAACGCCTCGGGATAGAGCACCGCGCCCGCCCCGACGACCGGCAGGCCCGCGAGCCGGTCCGCGATGTCGGCGGGCCGGTCGACGGAGGGTCCGGCGGTCCGGGTGCGGGCGTCCTCGTACCGCGCCCAGTAGACCTCCTTGCGGCGGGCGTCCGTGGCTACGGCGAACGGACCGTCGAGTCCGGAGCGCCCGGCGGCGTACGCGAGACCGTCCAGGGTGCACAGGCCGTGCACGGGCACGGAGAGCACCGAGCCGAAGGTGGCGGCCGTCACCAGGCCGACGCGCAGTCCGGTGTACGGGCCGGGTCCGACCCCGACGACGACGTCCGTCACGGCGTCGAGTTCCACCCCGGCGTCCGCGAGGACCCGGTCGACGGCGGGCAGCAGCAGCTCCCCGTGCCTGCGGGCGTCGACCTGCGCGGACTCGGCGACGACGCGGGTCCCGTCGTGCAGGGCGACGGTGACGGCGGGGGTGGCGGTATCCATTGCGAGCAAGAGCACGCAAACAGCCTACGGCTCCGGCGCGGCCCGCCCCGCGCCCCGTACGGCATCCCGGCCCGGCCGGTCCCGGCTGCTACCGTCACCGGGTATACGCGGAGTACGTGTAAACGCTTGTAGGACTTACGACTCGCGTACGGCGTACGGTTCGCGCCTTCCGGCACACGACACAGCGAAAGAGGCACGCACGGTGGCAAGGGGCAGCTCGGGAATCGTGGCCGCGCTCACCGCGGCGGCCGTCGCGGCGGTCGGCTTCCTGGCCTACCAGGCGTCCGCGAATGTGCCGGACGACCTGGCCGCGAAGCCGAAGCCGTCGGTCAGTGCCTCGGCGTCCGCCCCGGCCGGAGGGCAGGGCAAGGCCAAGCCGAAGAAGGACCCGCTCGCCGTCCCCGCCGGCTCCGGCACCGGGGCGCGGGTCGTCTACGCGCTGCACGACCGCCGGGTGTGGCTGGTGGACGCGAAGGGGAAGGCGTCGCGGACGTTCAAGGTGATGCCGAGCGCGGTGCACGCGGTGCCGGGCACGTATCGCGTGACGTCGCGCTCGGGCAGCGTGAAGGGCTCCGACGGCGTGCCGATCGAGCACGTGGTGCGGTTCGCCACGGTGGACGACGTGACGATCGGCTTCAGCGCCGCGCAGGACGGGTCGATGGAGGAGCCGGATCCCGCGGTGAAGGCGGGGGGCGTGCGGATGTCCCGGGCCGACGGGGACGCGGTGTGGCGGTTCGCCACGGTGGGGGCGGCGGTGGTGGTCGTCCCCTAGCCGGGGCGGCCGTGGTCCTCAGTCGCCGGACGGGCTGGGGTTCTGCGGGCCTGCGTCGGCCCGCGTCTGGGGTTCTGCGGGCCTACGTCGGCCCGCGTCAGAGATGTCCTCGATCGCCGGACGGGCTTGATTGTGCCGCCCGTCCGGATTTTGCCGTGCGGGCGGAGTTGGCCGCGTGCGCGGGGGTGGTGGGGCGCGCCGGGGTCGCCGGGCGGGTGGCGTTGCGCGGCGAGGGCGGGGTCGATACCGCGTTCGCCGCTGCCGTCGCGGCCAGCAGCGTGCTCATGGGGACCGCCGTGCTTGGCGGTTCCGGTTCGCGGTCGGATGTCGGCATGGCGCCTCCTGGGGCTCCGGCTCCGGTGGAAGGCGTGGTTAGGTAGACCTAACCCGCTCTCGTCCTCCATGTCACCACGCCCGCCCCGTCCCGCGCAACATTTTGCCGACACCGCGTCGGAAACAGCGGCGGTCAGCCCCAGGGCGCCCAGGAATCGTTCCGCAGCCCCGCCCAGCGCGCCCCCACGCCCACCAGGGTCACCGTGCGGCGCTCGTCGTCCGTGTCCCCGACCGCGCGGTCGATGAACACCTGGAGCCGGTCGTCCGACAGCTCCTCGACCTTGCCGTCGCCCCACTCCACGACCACCACGGACTCCGGGAGCGACACGTCGAGGTCCAGGTCCTCCATCTCGTCGAGACCGCCGCCCAGCCGGTACGCGTCGACGTGGACCAGCGCGGGCCCGCCGGACAGCGGCGGGTGGACGCGGGCGATCACGAACGTGGGGGACGTCACCGCGCCCCGCACCCCCAGGCCCTCGCCGAGCCCCCGGGTCAGGGTCGTCTTGCCGGCCCCCAGCTCGCCGGTGAGCATCACGAGGTCCCCGGGGCGCAGCGCGGCGGCGAGCCGGCGGCCCAGGGCCCGCATCTGTTCGGGGGAGTCGACGGCGAGGCGCACGCTGACGGCGCCGGGGACGTGTCCGTACGCGGTGGCCTCAGTGGCCGCCGGGCTGTTCTGCGGTTCCATGCCCGCCAACGTTAGAGGACTCCGGTACGGCTCCGGCGCGCACCAGCAGGTCCGCGAGCCGGTCGGTCACCGTCTCGGGGTGCTCCAGCATCACCAGGTGCCCGGCGTCCGGGACGATGACCAGTTCCGCGTCGGGCAGCAGGTCCGCGATGGCCTCGCTGTGCGAGCTGGGCGTCACCAGGTCCTTGTCCCCGGCCAGGATGAGGACCGGGAGGTCGCGGAAGAGGGGCAGGGTCGCGCTCTTGTCGTGCTCCGCGAAGGCGGGGTAGAACTCGGCGACCACGTCGATCGGGGTGGACTCGATGAGCCGTTCCGCGAACCGCGCGACGGCCGGGTCCACGTCCCGGGAGCCGAAGGAGTACCGCTTGACCAGCCCGGCGAACAGGTCGGCGGTCGCCCGGCGCCCGCGCTCCACCAGCTCCGCCTGCGAGCCGAGCGCCCGGAGCACGCCGGGGAGCACGCGCCGCACGGCGTTGACGCCCATCACGGGCAGCCCGAAGCTGACCTCGTTCAGCCGGCCGCTCGACGTACCGACGAAGGCGACGGCGGCGACCCGGTCGCGGAGCAGCTCCGGGTACTGCTCGGCGAGCGCCATGATCGTCATGCCGCCCATGGAGTGGCCGACGAGGACGAGCGGGCCCTCGGGCGCGGCGGCGTCGATGACGGCCTTGAGGTCGCGGCCGAGCTGGTCGATGCCGACGGGCACCCCGCCTCCGGCGCGGGCCTGGGCGCGTCCGCGCTCGGAGCGGCCGTGGCTGCGCTGGTCCCAGTGGACGGTGCGCACGATGCCGCGCAGGGCGGCGCGCTGGAAGTGCCAGGAGTCCTGGCCGAGGCAGTAGCCGTGGCTGAAGACGACGGTGACGGGTGCGGGCTCCTTGCGCCCGAAGAGCCGCCGCCGGCGGGAGCCCGAGGAGCCCGGGTCCTCCGGGGTGTCGACCTCGTCCACCTCGTAGTACAGCTCGGTGCCGTCGTCGGCGGTGGCCCGGCCGGGCGTCCCGCGCAGCGCGCCGTACGGTCCGGTCGCGTCCAGGGCGAGGCGTGCGCGCTTGCGCATGCCCCGGCCGACGGTCAGCCGCTCCACGGCGACCCCGGCCGCGGCCCCGGCG
>NZ_JAAGNI010000063.1 GCF_010550605.1 Streptomyces sp. SID9727 | reverse complement strand
CTCCCCGGGCGCGGACGCGCCGCGGGTCCACCGGGCCAGCCAGAGGGCGTCGCAGAGCTGCTCGACGTCCGGGTCGAGGCCCGCGCCGCGCAGCCGGGCGACCAGCTCGGGCAGCAACCCGGCGTCGTGGAGCTCCGGGGCGCCTGGGCCGCCGCCGCCGTTCTCGTCCGCCGCACCGGACATCAGATCCTCACCTCGGCCGGTCGAGTCGCTGGATGAGCAGGTCGGCGAGCCGGTCGCGGCCCGCCGGTGACGCGGCGTGCGTGAGGTATATCGCGTTCAGCAGCTGGTCGGTGGCGAGGAGTTCGGTGCGGGACCGCTCCAGGAAGTGGGCGATCAGGTCGTCGCTGGCGCGGGCGGCCTCCTCGCCGAGGTGGGCCTTGACGAAGGAGGCGAGGCGCTTGTGGTCGGGGCGGCCGAGTTCCAGGTGGATGCAGCGGCGCATCAGCGGGGCCGGGAAGTCCCGTTCGCCGTTGCTCGTGAGCACGACGAAGGGGAAGGCCCGGCACTGCACCCGGCCGCCCTTGATGCGGACCTTGTTGCCGTCGTGGTCCAGCACGTCCGCCTCGCCGTCGGGCAGCCGGTCGGCGATCCGCTCCAGCTCGGGGATGGCGAACTCGCCCTCCTCCAGGACGTTCAGCAGGTCGTTCGGCAGGTCGATGTCGCTCTTGTCCAGCTCGTCGATGAGCAGGACGCGCGGCCGGTCCGAGGGCAGCAGCGCGGTGCCGAGCGGGCCGAGCCGGATGTAACTGCCCACGCTCTGCGCCGCGTCGGCCCCGGCCGCGCCGTCGGCCGCCGCGTGCGAGGCGATCTGGACGTCCTGGAGCCTGGCGATGGCGTCGTAGTGGTAGAGGCCGTCCTGGAGCGTGGTGCGGCTGACCACGGGCCAGCGCAGCACCTTGCCCAGCTCCAGCTCACGCGCCACGGAGTGGGCCAGGGTGCTCTTGCCCGCGCCCGGGTCCCCGGTGACGAGCAGGGGGCGCCGCAGGTACAGCGCGGCGTTGATCATCTCCAGTTCCTCGGCGCCGGGCCGGTGCTCCTCCGCGACGCGCCCGGGGATGCCGAGCCTGCGGTCGGCGGACTCGCCGCCATCCGCCCCGCCGGGCCCGCGTCCTCCGGTGAAGTCGCGCCAGGGCGGCGGGGGCGGCAGCTGGGGCACCTCGTCGTGCGGTTCGCCGATGCCCCGGTAGATGAGCCACTCGCTCGGTTCACTCATAGCGTGTCCCTCGTTGTCACTCGTCCGCCAGGGGCGGCCTGCGTCGGACGTGCCCTACCGTATCGATCCGGCCCAACACCCGTAAGGGGAAGACCAGTTCGCATACACGGCTGATGCGTTGCGCGGTGGCTCACGGCGCCTCCAGGAAGTCGGAACCCGGCAGCGGACGGTGCGGATCGTCGTAGTAGAGGGCGGCGCCGGCGGACCAGTACATCTCCGTCCGCCCCGCGCTCACCCCGCGTCTCAGTTCGTGGATCTTCCACGGCAGCCGGTCGTGGGTGCGGGTGTCCGACACCGCCTCGGCCACACGCCGGTGGAACTCCTTGCAGACCGTGTCGCCCTCCGCCGTGCGCCGCTGGAGCAGCGCCACGCCGAAGCCGCTGTCGAGCAGCCGCACCACCCCGGCCGTCACGTCGGGGTCCGGGTTGCCGTAGCGGCACAGGACGGGCACGGTCCCGTGGGCCAGACCGCGCAGCCGCGCCGACTCCGGTACACGTACCCGCAATTCGTCCTCGCAGTCGACCACCTCGGCCCGGATGGCGGCGGAAAGTCCCGCGTCCCACCGGGCCGGCCGTTCGTCGGCCGGGCCCTGGTACGGGCTGCGCAGCACCACCGGGCGTACGGCTCCGAGCCGCAGCCCGGACGGCGGCAGCACCCAGTCGTCCACCGGGAGGCCGAACAGCGCGGGCGCGACGACGACCTGGAGCATGGCGGGGCTGCCCGGTTCGTCGCACCGCCGGAACGCCTCGGTCAGCGCGGCGGCGAGCCGGTCCGGGACGGTGCCGAGCGCGGCGCCGCGGCTGTCCTCGTCCACCGGCTCCGCCTCCCCGGCCCGGCGGTCCACGGCGACCCGCCAGTCGTACTGGTCGCGGGCCCAGCCCTGGAGGTCCACGTGGAGCACGACGCAGTCGCGTTCGCCGTAGAGGACGGGGTCGCCCGCCGGGGCGCGGGCGGCCCGCTGGCGGCTCTGTTCCAGTCGGAGCCGGATCTCGGCCCACTCCACGTCGAGCCGGCGGCGCAGGTCGCGGGGCAGTTCGGTGTCGGCGATGCGCTTGACCCAGCCCCAGAGCGCCTTGGCGTTGCGCACGGAGAGCTGGCCGCAGGGGCGGTCGGCGGCGAGGACGCCCATGCAGTAGCGGACGATCAGTTCGAACCGGGCCTCGCGGTCGCGGGCGCGGGCGTCGTACAGCGCGCCGAGTCCGTCGCGCCAGCCGCGCGGGGCCGGGCGGTGGTCGCGGGCGTACACCCCGGGCAGCCGGTCCAGCAGCGTCAGCAGCGACCGGGTGCTCGCCGGGGGCGGCAGCTCGGCGAGCCGGCCGAGGAGTTCGGCGCGCAGCTTGGGGCCGAGGATGCCGCCGGGCGGGTCGGGCAGATCGCTCTGCGCGTCGGTCCAGGTCCGCTCGGTCCCGGCGGAGCTGGTGTGCCGGTCGGCGTGGTAGCGGTCGTGGGCGTGGAACACGGACTGGTATATGTCGTCGGTCTCGGTCTCGACGGGCCCGGCCGGCACCTCCAGGGTGCGCAGCCGCTCGACGCCGACGGCGGTGCCGCCCTGGTGGCCGTTGATCTGCGACTTGATCACGCCGACGACCTCGCCCCGCGCCAGGTCGACCAGCGGGCCGCCGGACATGCCGAGCTCCACCCAGTCGCCGTCGATCCTGACGACCTGCTCGGCGTCGCCCGATCCCCCGTACGAGCCCTTGACGACGCAGACGCCGCTGCGGTTCTGGAGGCCGCCGCCCTGGACGGGGGCCCAGCCCACGCAGCGGACCTCGCGGCTGCGGAGCATCGCCTCGGACCGCTCGGTGACGTACACGCAGGGGTGTTCGACGGGGCGCTGGAGCTGGATGAGCGCGAGGTCGGGGGCCGGCCAGCCGCCCGGGCCCGGGGGCCGGGTGCCGGGCAGGGCGGCGACGACCCGGCCCGGCACCTCGGTCAGGTCCGCGCTGTAGCGGTCCCCCTTGAACCACACGGCCACCATGCCCCCCTCCCCCCGCATCGCCACGTGCGCACACGTGAGGACCCAGCTGGGTGCGACGAAGAATCCACTGCCCAGGAAGTCCCCTTCCGGCCCGTCCTGGGCATACCCGGACGGCGGGCGATGGATGCGTACGGTGGCGTCCTGGACGAGGTCCATGAGGGCAGCCTGGGCGGGGCCGAGGGCCCCCTCTGCGCCCCCCTGTTCCCCGAAGGTCATGCGCCGCCGCCGTCGGTGTCGTCCGCACCGCCGGGGTGTGCCGGTGCGCCGGGGGGTGCCCCGGCGGGCGGGTGGCCGGGGGGTGCGCCGGCGCCCGGTGG
>NZ_JAAGNI010000047.1 GCF_010550605.1 Streptomyces sp. SID9727 | reverse complement strand
GTGGGCAGGTGGCCGGTGCGCTGGAGTTCCCTGGCGAGCCAGGCGGGCAGCGGGGCGGGGGTGCGCACGGCTCCGACCGGGCGGTAGGTCCCGGCCTCGGTGACGGTGCCGGGCGCGACGATGTACCCGCCGTGCGCCCGGACGTCGACCTGCCAGGCGAGGGCCCGCCCGCTGCCCGAGCCGGCCGAGCACTGCCAGCGGTGCCCGCCGTCGTTGCGGTACCAGACGTGCAGGCCGCCCGACGGGGTGCGGACCCGGAGCGTGGACGCGTCGTCCGCGGGGCTGGCGGCGCCGCGCAGGGCGGCCAGCAGGCCGAGGGTGTGGAAGCCGTTGGCCAGGCCGGTCAGGTCGATCCCGGTGGCGATCCCGATGCCCGGCAACAAGCGCTCTCGGCTGGGGAGTTCGCGGCCGTGCGCGTCGATGTCGATGACGACGAGGCCCGCCGGGCCGGTGGCCACGCCGACCCCCAGGTCCGGGCGGGCGCCCCACCACTGCCCGATGCGGTCGAGGTCGAGCGTCGCCGCGTGGAACCCGTGGCACCAGCGGCCTGAACGCAGACAGCCGCACCGGTCGCGGTCGTGGTCCGGGCGGCGGCACGCACCGCAGTTGGCCACCGGTGTCTTACGGCCCGGCGCAAGAGGGTGAACCGGCCACCCCTGGCGCGCACACCACCACGCCGTCGTCAGAGGCTGCGCAGCGACCGGCTCATCCCCCGTGAACTGCCGTGAGTCGCTGCGCGAGACCCGCAGTTCAGCTGCCATTCACTTCCCCCATCAGCGACTGAAGCGACGCAACTCGCGCAAACAGATTAGCGAAACCCCAGGGGAAGAAGAGGCCCTCGCGACAGAACGGATGTGTCCATTGAAAGGTGCCCGCAGCTACTCAGTGTCCGCGGCGCGCACGATTCCCGGTCGCTCGGTCGCTCCCCGTGGTATCCGTGAATCCGCAGGTCGCAGCCGTACGCCCGACGGAAAAGCGACTGAAGCGACTGAAGCTCTCCATATATGACGCGCACGCGCGCACACGCCAATGGCCGCATATATCTGCCCCCTGGGTCGCTTCGGTCGCTCCGCATTCCTGCCAGGTGCTTGACCTGCGGTTACTTCGCCGGGATTCCAGCTACCGAGCGGGCATCCGGTCGCTCCGGTCCGGTCGCCGAATGCCGGAGAACAGTCCGGTCGTCTCCAGCCGGGCTGAACCCCGGCTCCAGTGACGGCGTACCCCATGCGCAATCCGCGTGACATCCATGAGTGTTCCGCTGAGCGGTTCGATAGGGTGACGCCCGAGGTGATCGTTTTGTCCCACGAGGAGCAGCTGCTGTTCAGCGCGGTCGACGCGCTGCTGGAGCAGATCGCGCAGGACCCGCTGCCGCCGCCGGCCGAACGCAAGCGGCTGCGCGAGGCCGCCGGGCTGAGCCAGGACCAGGTCGCGAAGGCGCTGAAGAGCCGCCGTGAGTCGGTCGGCAACTGGGAGTCCGGGCGCAGCGAGCCCCGCCCGCCGAAGCGTGCCGCGTACGCCCGGCTGCTGGAGGGGCTTGCCGCGCGGTTTGCGCCGGAGGCGCCGGAGGCGGAGGAGTCCGAGCCGGTGGCGGTCGCACCGGAGCCGGCCGCGGCTGACGCGCGCCCCGCCGCCCGCGAGGGCGAAGCGCCCGCCACCGGGCCGACTGCCGAACCGACCACCGGGCCGACTGCCGAACCGACCACCGGGTCAGCCATCGAACCGACCACCGAACCAGCCATCGAACCGGCCACCGCGCAGACTGCCGAACCGGCCATCGAACCGCGGACGCCCCGCTTCGACCACGGGCCGCTCGCCGTCGTGGACGTGGAGGGCGCTGAGGTGTCCGCTTACTGCGTGGGCGGACTGGTGCTCGACGTGCCCGCCAAGTCGTTGCCCGCCCTGGTCGAATGGGCCCTGGGAGAGGCGCGTCTCGGCGCCGAGCGGCTGCACCCCAGCGGTCAGGACGCCGATCCGCTGCTCGTCCTCACCGAGGCGGCGTGCGAGCGGTTCGGGCTGCCCGTACGGCTGTCGCGGGAGGAGGGGCTGGCCGGAAGGCTGCCGGAGGACCACAAGGTGCTCAAGCAGCTGGCCCGGGCGGAGTGGAAGCTGACCCGGCGCGGTTTCGGGCCGTGGGCCCGGATCTACCGGCCCGCCCGGGGGGTGCGCCGCAGCTGCGTCCAGCTCTGCGTCCCCGCCTGGAACGCGCTCGACGTCCGCCACTGGAACGGCGCCTCGCAGCTCCCGCCGGCCGAACTCGTACGGCTGCTGGGAACGTACGCGTCCCGCGTGATGACGCCCCGGGGCTCCACCGCCGTCACCGGGCTCGAACTCATGACCTCGCTGCACCCGCCGACCCGGGCGAGCGCACCCGACGCGGACGGCCGGCGGCACAGGGAGCGCAATCCCGGTTCGCTCGGCTCCGAGCCCGTCGAGTGCGCCCCCTGCGAGGCCCCCGACGGCCACCCGCTCCTCGCGGACCTGCCCCGCTTCCACCAGCGCGGTCCGGCCGAGATGCTGTTCGAGGAGGCGTACGACTGGGCGCGGCCCCTCACGGACGACGAGTGCCTGAAGCGCCACCTGGTCGGCATCGACGTCAACCTCGCCTTCGGCGCGGCAGCCAACGGGGCGGTCGTCGGCCTGGAGGGACCCGTGCACGTGAGCGGCCCCGCGTTCGACCCGGCGCTGCCCGGCTCCTGGCTGGTGGACCTGTCGCACGTCGACCCGTCCCACATGGTGATCGGCAAGCAGTGGCGGCGGCTCGACGGCGACCTGCTGCCGAGCCCGTTCACACCGAAGGGCGACCGTCCGGAGGGCCCCGCCTGGTACGCGACGCCGACCGTGGCGTACGCGGTGGAGCTCGGTTACGAGGTGGCGCCCGTCGAGGCGTGGGTGCGCCCGGCCAACGGTCGTTACCTGGACGGCTGGTACAAGCGGCTGCGCGACGCGTACGTAGCGACCATGGCGGACCTCGGCGTGGACGAAGGGCTGGCGCCCGACGCGTTCCTGGCGGCGATGGAGGGGTACCGGGACCGCGATCCGCAGCTGGCGGTCGTCCTCTCGGCGATCAAGGCGACGGTCAAGGGGGGCATCGGCAAGCTGAGGGAGCGGCCGCGCGGCGGCGGCTGGCGGCCGGGCAAGCCGTGGCCCGCGCTGAGCCGGCCGACCTGGCGCCCCGACATCCGGGCCGCCGTCATCTCGCGGGCCCGGATCAACATGCACCGCAAGATGGTCCGGCTGGCCGCCGCGACGGGCCAGTACCCGGTCGCCGTGCTCTCGGACTGCGCGGTGTACGCCTCCGACGGCCCCTCGCCGCTGGACTTCCTGCCGTACCGGGACGGCAAACCGCTGCCCGGGGGCTTCCGGCTCGGGGTCAGCCCGGGAATGGTGAAGCATGAGGGATCACAGACCACGCTGTGGGCGGAGGCCGTCCGGGAGGAGTACGGTCCGGAGCTCAACCTGGCCCGGTACATCAAGGACGGCGCGGTCACCGCCAAGGACGACGGAGAGTAGGGGAACCAGCCGATGAACACGGTCGGGGAAGGTCTCGACGAGGCGGTCCAGCGGGCGTTCACCCGGCCCGCGCCCAAGTCGGCCGGTGCGCAGATGCGGTACCTCGTCAAGCAGCTCAAGGGCACCAGGGCCGCCGCCGAACTCCTGGGCATCACGCAGCGCACGGTCGAGCGGTACGTGCGCAACCAGCTGAAGAGGCCCCGCCCGGAGCTGGCCGCCCGTATGGACCGCGAGGTCAAGCGGCGGTGGCAGCCGCAGATCCAGGCGAAGGCCCGCAAGGCCGCGGCGACCACCGGGGGCATCGTCATCGACACCCGGGCCAGGTTCGGTTACACGGCGGCGCCCGGTTCCACCGACGACGCCCGGCTGCGCCATCTCACCGTGGCGCTCCCGCCGGTGTACGCGGCCCGGCTCTTTGAACTCCGCGAGCAGGGCGGCAGCGACCGGCAGCTCCAGGAGGTCGCGGCCGAGGGGCTGCAGGAGATCTACTTCAAGGACGGCGGGCGCCGGGCGCAGGGGCTGCTGGTGGAGTACACCGACCTGGAGCACGTGGCCTTCGACCTCTGACGAAGTGCCATGAGGCCGCGTCCGACGCGCCCGTACGCGGGAGGCACGGCCCTCTGGCGGGGCGGCCTCCCGCGTACGGGCGCGAGCGGGTTCTTCGGTCGCTTCGGTCGCTGCGGTGGCGGCGCGTACGGGCGTGACCTGTGTTTTCGCGCGGGCGGGCCAGCGACCCAGAGCAGTACGGGGGGGGTGGGTCCCGGGCGGCGGGCGGGGCCGCCTAGTCGACCGGGCCGGTGAGTACCGAGGTGAAGACGGTCTTGCCGTCCTGGTGGCCGGTGATCTCCATGGTGACCATGTTGCCGGGCTCGTGCTCCACCCGGGTGACCTCGATCCAGCAGGGCCGGTCGAGTTCGGCGTACTGGTGGAAGTCGTTGGCGGCGATGGCCGGGGTGAACGTCCGGGGCGCCATCACGGCGCAGGCGGCCTGGCGGGACGCTTCGAGCAGGACCATGCCGGGCACGTGGTCGCCCTGGTGGTCGAAGAGGATCGGGTGGTTCAGATCCGGGGTGAGCAGCCAGCGCGGGTTTCCGCCGGATGCGGACCCGGGGGCGGGGGAGAGTACGACGTCCGTGGTGAACGGCCGTCCGACGAGGGCCGGCGGCAGTGGATCGCGGGCCGGATACGGTTCGGTGACGGGCGGTTGGCCGAAACGGTTCTGGCGTAACCGGTTGTAGACGGCCGGGGGGATCACGGAGATCTGCCCGGTGCCGCCCGCCAGGGAACGGCCGTCCCGACGGAGCGCGAACTCGAAGGCGACGCGGCTGGCGACGCCCCTGCGCCGGACGATGTCCGTGCACCGGGTGTCGAGGTCGAAGTCGGTGGGGCCCGAGGCGATGCGCAGGTTCTCGGGATCAGCCGCGTACGTGATGCTCGACATCACGAAGTGGTGGCCGAGCGGCACGCCCAGCTCCACGTGGGAGACGTAGATGCCTGCCTGCCGGAACGTTTCCGCGATCTGGAGCGGGTCGTGACTCGTGCCGTCCTGGCTCCGGAACATGGTGTGGGCGCGGGGCCATTGGCCGGTCAGTGCGAAGTTCGCCCCGTCCCGGGAGTCGCACCCGGTGAGGAAGACCTCGGCGACCGAGTCGCGGTGCACGTACTCCTTCGCGACCGTGCTGGTCAGCCGCGGTGCGGCCGGGAGTGCGGTTCTGGCTTCAGCAGTGGTGAGACTCATGGGGCCCCCGTCTTGACTTGAAACCTGCGTTCGGCGACGCCACTTAAGATACGGACCTACCGGTTTTCTTCAATCGGCCCAAAAGTAAAGACTTTACCAAGGATCGAGCGTTTGCTTGAGCATCGCATTCCGTTTCCGGCTCTCTGACGGTCGCTTGAGGCTTCACAACAAGGGCGAAAACCGGGCATACAGTGCATCCCTCTCTGGCGTTGGGCACGGCCGCTGCCCTCGCCTGGTAAGAAGAAACCTATCGGACGGTTTCTTTTGTTGGTTTGCGATGCATTCCCCAAGGAGAACGACTGGAGAAACCAACTGTTTCCGAGCTCCGCGCTCACCAACCCCCGGGGCCATAAACCAACCAGCCGTGCGGTTTGCTAAGGTGTGCACGAGTCAGTATGGAGAATCCAGGGTGAATCGGGCGACGTCGCGCCGGTTCCCTCGCCCGGCCGGAGGAGGACATGATGGTGAAGCAGGCGCGAGCGGCTGTGACGCGTCAGGCCCTCATCTCGGCCGCCGCGGAGGTCTTCGGCGCCGACGGATACGCGATGGCGACGCTCCCGGTCATCAGCGGCCGGGCCGGAGTGAGTTCGGGCGCCCTGCACTTCCACTTCCCCAACAAGGACGCGCTGGCGGCCGCCGTGGAGTCCGCCGCCGCGGAGTCCGCCCTCTCGCTGACCGAGGAGAGCGCGCGGACCGCCAAGGGGGGCAGGCTCCAGGGGCTCGTCGCCGCCGTCGGCCGGCTGATGGACGCGGTCACCGACGACCCGGTCGTGCGCGCCGGCTTCCGACTGGGCGGCGACCCCTCGCGCAAGAGCGAGGCCACGTTGCACGAGTGGTGGTACGAGTGGGTCCGCGACGCCCTTGTCCAGGCCCGCGCCAACGGGGAGCTGGCCGAGGACGTCTCGGTCGAGGAGGCGGCGGTGGTCATCGTGGCGGCGACCCTCGGCCTGGAAACCCTCGGCGCGGTCGACCGGTACTGGCGCTCCGCGGAACGGCTGGTCCAGCTGTGGTCGTTCGCGCTGCCGCGGCTGAGCCCGGCGGAGTAGCGCCGCGGACCCGGGCGGTGGGCCACCGCGTACCGCCTGGCCCCTCACCAGGCGCTTCGCCTCGGCTTCGCCCCTGACTCCCTCTCGCGAAACAGTCCATGCGGTCCGGTAATTCGGACGTCGATCGCGGGGCTCGGGCCCGTGCGTGCTCTTTCTTTTGTCCGTATTTGGGGAATCTTATCGGGTCAAGGCGGCCACGCCTCACGGTTCGCCGGGTCTTCGAGCGAGACTAAACAGGGCGCACGGTTTGGTATTGACATACCGTGCGTGCTGTTTTTAAATCGTTCCGTCAGCAGAAGTTCCAGGCCGTCCCGGTGGCCTGGGGATGGCGGGGGGAGACGGCGTGGACATCGACGTACTCGGCACGCTCGAAGTGCGGGAAATGGGCACCTCGATCACACCGACCGCGCCCAAGCCCCGGCAGGTGCTCGCCCTGCTGGCCCTGCACGCCGACGAGGTGGTGCCCGTGGGCACCCTCACCGAGGAGCTGTGGGGGAGCGAGCCGCCGCGCAGTGCCCGGCCCACCCTCCAGACGTACATCCTCCAGCTGCGGGAACTGATCACCGCCGCGCTCGAAGAACACGGCGACGACACCCGCACCGCCAAGGACGTCCTGCTCACCGTGCCCGGAGGCTACTTACTCAGAGGCGGCGACGGCAGCCACGACGTGCAGGAGTTCGAGCGGCTGGCCGGCATGGGATACCGGGCCATGGACGCCGAGGACTTTCCCGAGGGTGCGCGGTTGCTGCGCGAGGCACTGGCGCTCTGGACCGGTCCGGCGCTCGCCGACGTACACACCGGGCCGCACCTGGACACCCAGATCAAGCGGCTGGAGGAGAGCCGGCTGTGCGCCCTGGACCAGCGCATCGAGGCCGACCTCAAGCTGGGCCGCCACCGCGAACTGCTCTCCGAACTCACCGTCCTCCTCAGCAGGTATGCCACCCATGAGAGCCTGTGCGGCCAGTACATGCTGGCCCTCTACCGTTCCGGGCGGCGCGGTGAGGCGCTGGACGCCTACCAGCGGCTGCGCTCCACGCTGGTCCGCACGCTCGGGCTCGAACCCTCGCCCGCGCTGGCCAAGCTGCAGCGTTCCATCCTCATGGCCCGGCCCGAGGGCGTCGCGGGGGCGAGCGGAGTGCGGCTCGCCTGAGAGGGCAGCCGTACCGGCTGAGGGAGGGCATGTGATGCGGTGTACGCGGGAACAGGGCCCCGATGAGTGACGATCCGGTGCTCGCGGTGGCCATCGCACCGGTGCCCGTCGCCTCCGGCCCGTCCATCGAGGCGGAGCTGTGCGGCCCCCTCGACTCCGATCGGGCCGAGGCGGTGGCGGCCCGGGTGACCCAGCGTCACGCGTTCACGGTGACCGCGGAGGCGTCCGGTGCGGGGCGCCACGCCCTGCGCGTCGAACACGCGCACGGCGGCCCGGCCAGGCCCGGAGCCGCGGTGCTCGCCGACGTCCTGGCGCTGGCGGGCGGCGCGCGCGACACCGTCACGGTCACCGGACACCAGCAGGACCTGATCCGCGCGGCGGTCGAGGACCCGGCGGGCGGGCACGTCGGCCAGGTCGCCTGGAACTGGACGGGCCCCGTCGACCTCGCCCGGTTCACCGCCGCCTGGCTGTCCGTCGCCGACCGGGAGACCGTGCTGCGGGCGGCGTTCGACTGGACGTACCTGCCCCGCCTGGTGCTGCACGAGTGGGCGGAGATCGACGTCGCCCACCTCGCACACGGCGCCGTCTCCTGGAGCGACCTGATCGAGCGCGACCGCCTGCGCGGCTTCGCACCGCACCGCCCCGGCCTGCTGCGCGTGACCCTGATGGAGGGGCCGCCCCGCCCCGGGGGCACCCGCGCGCCCACCCGGGTCCTGCTCACCTATCACCGGGCGCTGCTGGACGAGCGCGGCGTCCATCTGCTGCTGCGGGAGTTCTACCGGGCCTACGTCCGCGGGGGCACCCTGCCCGGCCGCGAGCGGCGCCCCGATGTGCGCGACCACGCACGGTGGCTGGCCCGGCAGCGGACCGAGGGGGCCCGCGCCTACTGGGCGACGACCGCCGCGCTTCCGGAGACGGCCGCGCCCGAGGTCCCGGACGACGGGCCGTCGGCCGGGCCGCTCGGCATCGGGCGCGTCCACCGGCGGCTGCGGCCGCCCCAGACCACCCGGCTGCGCACCTGGGCCGCGATGCGCGGAGCGGGCGAGTCCAGTGCCCTGCACGCCGTGTGGGCGCTGCTGCTGTACCGGGCGGCGGGTGCGGCCGGTCCCGTGCCGGTCAGCTTCGGCGTGCACCTGTCGGCCCGGGACATCCCGATGGAGGGTGCCGCGGGCATTCCGGGGCTGCTGGGCAACCCGCTGCCGATGACGGTCACCGTCGACCCCGCCGAGCCGGTGGCCGGTCTCCTGGGGCAGGCGCGTGACGCCGCGCTGGATCTGGCCGTCCACGCCTGGGTGCCGGCCGACCGGGTCCGGGTCTGGACCGGCCGGAACCCCGATGCCGAACTCTTCGAGACCGGCATCGTGTTCGACAACCGCGTCGAGCTGCCCGCAGCGCTGCTGGCGGAGCTGCGGGCCCAGGACGTCGAGGTGGACGCCCCGCGCAGCATCAGCGCCCACCCCGGGTTGCCGCTCACCCTCGCGGCCCGGCACGACGCGGACGGCGGGCTCGCCCTCACGGCGCGCTACGACCGCCGGTGCGTGGGGGACGTGGACGCGTCCGCGCTGCTCTCGCACTGTGTGCGCCTGCTGCGGTCGTTGCCGGACCACCGTGATCCGCAGTCCGCCGTCGGCGACCTCCTCGAACTCCTCCAGGGCCTTGAGGTGCCCCGCGTGCTGCCCCGTCCGCCCGTGCCGGAGGGGCCGGACACGGCGGTGCTGCGCGCCGGGGAGCCGTCGGCCGACACGATCGCGCTGGTGCGGACGCCGGGGGTGCCCGTGGGTGCGTACGAGGCCCTGGTACGTCATCACCGGGGCCCCGAACGGATCGTGAGCCTGCGGGCGGCGCGTCCGGGGGACGGGGGCCCTTCCGCGCTGACCGGGTTGCGGGGGGCCGGGCGGCTGGTGCTGTGCGGTGCCGGGCCGGGGGGCGTCGCCGCGTACGAGATGGCGTGCGCGGCTGCCGAGGGAACGGTCGCGGCCGTGGTCATGACGGGGGTCGGCAGCGGTCCGGGCTGTGCCGGCGCGCTGGCTGCCGGGCTGAAGTCCGTGTGCGCGGGGAGCTGTTGACCGGCTGCCGAGCCATTCTCCAGTGGGGCCGGAGCGGTGCTCCAGCGGGGTGGCCGATGCTGCCGTAAACGCTGGAGGTGGGGTATGGGCGGTCCGGAACCGGCAGCGCCCGCGCTGCGCGTCGAGCGCGGACGGGCCACCGACGAGGAGCTGGCCGCGCTCACCGTGGTGCTGCTCGCCCTGCGGGCGGACGCCGGCGGGCTGCGGGGCGAGGCCCCGGCCCGGAGCGTCCCGGGGTGGAGCGCGGAGCCCGCCTACCGGGCTCCGCGCAGCTGGCGACAGCGCGGCAACGCATTCCAGGAAGGGACCTGACGACATGTCGATGACCACTTCCCCCGTCCCCGCCCCGGAGCTGCTGGGACGGGCCGGTCTCCGTGGCCGCGTGGCGGAACTGCGCGAGATCCACGCGGCGGCGGAGCGCGGACCCAGTGACCGGGCGACCGAGGTGCAGCACGCCAAGGGCAAGCTGACGGCGCGCGAGCGCATCGAGCTCCTCTTCGATCCGGGTTCCTTCCACGAGGTGGAGCAGTTGCGCCGTCACCGGGCGACGGGTTTCGGCCTGGAGGCGAAGAGGCCGTACACGGACGGTGTCGTGACCGGCTGGGGGACGGTGGAGGGCCGGACGGTCTTCGTGTACGCGCACGACTTCCGGATCTTCGGCGGGGCGCTGGGTGAGGCCCACGCGACGAAGATCCACAAGATCATGGACATGGCCATCTCGGCCGGTGCGCCGCTGGTCTCGCTGAACGACGGCGCGGGTGCCCGTATCCAGGAGGGTGTCTCGGCGCTCGCGGGTTACGGCGGGATCTTCCAGCGCAACACGCGTGCCTCCGGGGTGATCCCGCAGATCAGCGTGATGCTCGGCCCGTGCGCGGGCGGCGCGGCCTACAGTCCGGCCCTGACGGACTTCGTGTTCATGGTCCGCGAGACCTCGCAGATGTTCATCACCGGTCCGGACGTCGTGAAGGCGGTCACCGGCGAGGAGATCACCCAGAACGGCCTCGGCGGCGCGGACGTCCACGCCGAGACCTCGGGCGTCGCGCACTTCGCGTACGACGACGAGGAGACCTGCATCGCCGAGGTCCGGTACCTGCTGTCCCTGCTGCCGCGGAACAACCGGGAGAACCCGCCCGTGGCGCCGACCGCCGACCCTGCGGACCGCCGTTCGGACACCCTCCTCGACCTGGTGCCGGTGGACGGCAACCGTCCGTACGACATGGCGGAGGTCATCGAGGAGCTGGTGGACGACGGCGAGTACCTGGAGGTCCACGAGCACTGGGCCCGCAACATCATCTGCGCCCTGGCCCGGCTGGGCGGCGAGGTGGTGGGCATCGTCGCCAACCAGCCGAAGTCGCTGGCCGGGGTGCTGGACATCGAGGCGTCCGAGAAGGCCGCGCGCTTCGTGCAGCTCTGCGACGCCTTCAACATCCCGATCGTGACGTTCCTCGACGTACCCGGCTTCCTGCCCGGCGTCGACCAGGAGCACGGTGGGATCATCCGGCACGGCGCGAAGCTGCTGTACGCGTACTGCAACGCGACGGTGCCCCGTATCTCGCTGATCCTGCGCAAGGCGTACGGCGGCGCCTACATCGTCATGGACAGCCAGTCCATCGGTGCGGACCTCACCTATGCGTGGCCCACCAACGAGATCGCGGTCATGGGTGCCGAGGGCGCCGCCAACGTCATCTTCCGGCGGCAGATCGCGGAGGCCGAGGACCCCGAGGCCATGCGGACCCGCATGGTCAAGGAGTACAAGACCGAGCTGATGCACCCCTACTACGCCGCCGAGCGCGGCCTGGTCGACGACGTCATCGACCCGGCCGGGACGCGCGAGGTCCTGATCGCCTCGCTCGCGATGCTCCGCACCAAGCACGCCGACCTGCCGGCCCGCAAGCACGGCAACCCCCCGCAGTAGAGGTTCTCCGGCGCTTCCCCCTTAAACAGGGCGCATGGTTTGGTATTGACAAACCGCGCGCCCTGTTTTTAGCTTCGCTGATGAGTCATGCGTGAAGAGGGGGAGCACCATGAACATCGAAGTACTCGGCGCGCTGGCGGTCACCGAGGGCGGGATCTCGGTCACCCCGACCGCGCCGAAGGCCCGGCAGGTCCTGGCGCTCCTGGCCGTGCACGCCGACCGTGTCGTCTCCGTGCCCGACCTGATCGAGGAACTGTGGGGCCAGAACCCGCCACGCAGCGCCCGCACCACCCTGCAGACCTACGTGTTGCAGGTACGCGAGCTCATCGCCGCGGCTCTGGAACGCGCCCCGGGTGACGCACCGTCGCATACCGCCAAGGACGTCCTGGTCACCGCCCCCGGCGGGTACATGCTGCGCACCTCGGGCGGCACCGTCGACGTCCGCGAGTTCGAACGGCTCGTCGGCTGCGGCTACCGCACGAGCGACGCCGGCGACTTCCGGCGCGCCGCACGCGAACTGCGGGACGCGCTCGCCCTGTGGACCGGCTCCGCCCTGGTGGACGTACGGACCGGGCCGCGGCTGGACATGGAGCTCCGGCGCCTGGAGGAGACCTGGCTGTGCGCCCTGGACCAGCGCATCGACGCCGACCTGCGCCTCGGCCGGCACCGCGAGCTGCTCAGCGAACTCACGGTCCTGGTCAGCCGGTACCGCACGCACGAGAACCTGCACGCCCACTACATGGTCGCCCTGCACCGCTCGGGCCGGCGCAGCGAGGCGCTGGACGCCTACCACCGGCTGCGCGCCCGGCTCGTCGGTGAGCTGGGGCTCGAGCCATCCGCAGGGCTGCAACGACTGCAGCGTTCCATTCTGAAGGCCGGGTCCGCACCGGCGCCCGGGACGGCCGCCGCCGGGACCGGGGAACGGCTGACCCAGGTCGGCTGAGCGCGGGGGTCCCACGGTCCTGGGAGGGCGAAATGCAGGAGAGGTCGGAACGCACCAGGCGCCGGCTCATCGACGCCGCGGCGGAGCTGTTCACCCGGAGCGGGTACGCGAGTGCCACGCTCGGCGGGATCGCCGCCGCCGCGGGCGTGACCAAGGGCGCGCTGTACTTCCACTTCCCGTCGAAGGAGGCGCTCGCCGACGCGGTGGCGCTGCACGGCCGCACCCTGCTCGGGGAGTTCCTGGACGAGCGGCGGGCCACCGGCGGGCCGGTGCAGAACCTCATCGACCTGACGTACTGGCTCGCCCTCGTCCGGCGCGAGGACCCGGTCGCCCGGGCCGCCTTCCGGCTGGCCGACGACGGTGTGGCCGGGCCGTCCGGCACCAGCGGCCTGCGCCGGGCGTGGCTCGCCGAGGCCCGGCGCCTGCTGGACGAGGCCGACGCGGCGGGGGAGCTGAGCGGGGACGCCCGGGGCG
>NZ_JAAGNI010000033.1 GCF_010550605.1 Streptomyces sp. SID9727 | reverse complement strand
ACCCCTGGGGGTGCGGCCCGTCGCCGTCGTGCGGAGCGGTCGCGGTCAGCCCTGGTCCTGGCCGCCCACGTGGTGGACGCGGACCATGTTGGTGGTGCCGGGGACGCCGGGGGGCGAGCCGGCCGTGATGACCATCGTGTCGCCCTCGTTGTAGCGGCCGAGCTTCAGCAGCTCCGAGTCGACCAGGTCGACCATCGCGTCCGTGGTGTCCACGTGCGGGACGACATGGGCCTCGACGCCCCAGCTGAGGGCCAGCTGGTTGCGGGTGGACTCGTCCGTGGTGAAGGCCAGGATCGGCTGGGCGGCGCGATAGCGGGACAGACGGCGGGCGGTGTCACCGGACTTGGTGAAGGCGACCAGTGCCTCACCGCCCAGGAAGTCCGCGATCTCGCAGGCCGCGCGGGCCACCGAACCGCCCTGGGTGCGGGGCTTCTTGCCCGGCACCAGCGGCTGGAGGCCCTTGGAGAGCAGCTCCTCCTCGGCGGCGACGACGATCTTCGACATGGTCTTGACCGTCTCGATCGGGTACGCGCCGACCGAGGACTCCGCGGAGAGCATGACCGCGTCCGCGCCGTCCAGGATCGCGTTGGCGACGTCGGACGCCTCGGCGCGGGTCGGACGGGAGTTGGTGATCATCGACTCCATCATCTGGGTCGCCACGACCACCGGCTTGGCGTTGCGCCGGCACAGCTCCACCAGGCGCTTCTGCACCATCGGGACCTTCTCCAGCGGATATTCGACGGCGAGGTCGCCACGGGCGACCATCACACCGTCGAACGCCATGACGATGCCCTCCATGTGCTCGACGGCCTGCGGCTTCTCCACCTTGGCGATGACGGGGACCCGGCGGCCCTCCTCGTCCATCACCTTGTGGACGTCCTTGATGTCGTTGGCGTCGCGGACGAAGGAGAGCGCGACCAGGTCGCAGCCCATCCGCAGCGCGAAGCGCAGGTCCTCGACGTCCTTCTCGGACAGGGCCGGGACGTTGACCGCGGCACCCGGCAGGTTGATCCCCTTGTGGTCCGAGATCACCCCGCCCTCGATGACGATGGTGTGGACCCGGGGGCCCTCCACGGAGACGACCTTGAGCTCGACGTTGCCGTCGTTGATCAGGATCGGGTCGCCCTTGGCGACGTCACCGGGCAGGCCCTTGTAGGTCGTGCCGCAGATCGACTTGTCCCCGGGGACGTCCTCGGCGGTGATGACGAACTCGTCCCCGCGGACCAGCTCGACCGGACCCTCGGCGAACTTCGCCAGGCGGATCTTCGGGCCCTGGAGGTCGGCGAGCACGCCGACCGCCCGCCCGGTCTCGGCGGCGGCCTTGCGGACCCGGTCGTAACGACCCTGGTGTTCCGCGTGGGAGCCGTGACTGAAGTTGAAACGGGCCACGCTCATGCCGGCCTCGATCAGAGCGACGAGCTGCTCGTGGGAGTCGACGGCGGGGCCGAGGGTGCAGACGATTTTGGAACGGCGCATGAGGCGGATCCTATCGGTTTGTTTCGCTGCGGAATATTCCGGCTGGTGGAAGATACAAAAGGGCGGGGGCCCGCTCAGTTGTCGACCAGTGCGAAGGTCTGGGTGGCGATCTCCAGCTCCTCGTCGGTCGGCACCACGGCGACCGCGACCCGTGCGTAATCCGGCGAGATCAGCCGCGGTACGCCGGACCGTACGGCGTTGAGATCCGCGTCCACCGCGAGGCCCAGCTCCTCCAGACCGGCGATCGCAGCCTCCCGCACCGGGGCGGAGTTCTCGCCGACCCCCGCCGTGAACACCACGGCGTCCACCCGGCCGAGGACCGCCGCATAGGCGCCGATGTACTTCTTCAGCCGGTGGACGTAGATGTCGAAGGCGAGCGCCGCACGCTCGTCGCCCTCGTCCACCCGGCGCCGGATCTCCCGCATGTCGTTGTCGCCGCACAGCCCCACCAGGCCGCTCTTCTTGTTGAGCAGGACGTCGATCTCGTCCGCCGACATCCCCGCCACCCGCTTCAGATGGAAGGTGACGGCCGGATCGATGTCACCGGAGCGGGTACCCATCACCAGCCCCTCCAAGGGGGTCAGCCCCATCGACGTCTCCACGCACCGCCCGCCCGCGACCGCCGAGGCGGACGCCCCGTTGCCCAGGTGCAGCACGATGACGTTGACGTCCTCCGGCTCCTTGCCCAGCAGCTGGGCCGCCTTGCGGGAGACGTACGCGTGCGAGGTGCCGTGGAAGCCGTAGCGGCGGATGCGGTGGGCGTCGGCCGTCTCCACGTCGATCGCGTACCGCGCCGCGTACTCCGGCATCGTCGTGTGGAACGCCGTGTCGAACACCGCCACCTGCGGCAGGTCCGGGCGCAGCGCCTGGGCGGTGCGGATGCCCGTGATGTTGGCCGGGTTGTGCAGCGGGGCCACGGGGACCAGGCGCTCGATCTCCTTGAGCACGTCGTCGGTGATCACGGTCGGCTCGGTGAACCGCAGTCCGCCGTGCACCACCCGGTGCCCGATCGCCGCGAGACCGGGGGAGTCCAGGCCGAGCCCGTCGGCCGCCAGCTCCTCGGCCGCCGCCCTCAGCGCCTCGTCGTGGTCGGCGATCCGGCCCTCGCGCTCGCGGGGCTCGCCGCCCCCGGCCAGCGGGGTGTGGACGAGCCGGGACGTCTCCTCGCCGATCCGCTCGACGAGCCCGGACGCCAGCCGGGAGCGGTCGTCCATGTCGAGCAGCTGGTACTTCACGGAGGACGAGCCGGAGTTGAGCACGAGCACCCGGCTCGGCTTCCCGGCCGCCGTCGCGTCTTCGGTGTGGGGGGTGGTCATGCGGGTCACTCCTCGCCCTGGGCCTGGATCGCCGTGATCGCCACGGTATTCACGATGTCCTGCACCAGCGCGCCCCGGGACAGGTCGTTGACCGGCTTGCGCAGCCCCTGGAGGACCGGGCCGACCGCCACCGCGCCCGCCGAGCGCTGCACGGCCTTGTACGTGTTGTTGCCGGTGTTGAGGTCCGGGAAGATCAGGACCGTGGCCTGCCCGGCCACCTCGGAGCCCGGCAGCTTGGTCGCGGCCACGCTCGGCTCGACCGCCGCGTCGTACTGGATGGGCCCCTCGATCCTCAGGTCCGGGCGGCTCCCGCGCACCCGGTCCGTCGCCTCGCGCACCTTGTCGACGTCGGCGCCGGTGCCCGAGGTCCCGGTGGAGTACGACAGCATCGCGATCCGGGGGTCGACGCCGAAGCGGGCGGCCGTGGCGGCGGACTGCACCGCGATGTCCGCGAGCTGCTCGGCGTCCGGGTCAGGGTTGACCGCGCAGTCGCCGTACACCAGCACCCTGTCGGCGAGGCACATGAAGAAGACCGAGGAGACGATCGACGCGTCGGGCTTGGTCTTGATGATCTCGAAGGCCGGCCGGATCGTCGCCGCCGTGGAGTGCACCGCCCCGGAGACCATCCCGTCGGCCAGCCCTTCCTGAACCATCAGGGTGCCGAAGTAGTTGACGTCCGAGACCACGTCGTACGCCAGCTCGACCGTCACCCCGCGGTGCGCCCGCAGCTGTGCGTACCGCTCGGCGAACGACTGGCGCAGCTCCGAGGTCTGCGGGTCGATGAGCTGGGTCTCGGCCAGGTCGATGCCGAGGTCGGCCGCCTTCTTGCGGATGGTGTCCGGGTCGCCGAGCAGCGTGAGGTCGCAGACGTCCCGGCGCATCAGCACGTCCGCCGCGCGCAGCACGCGCTCCTCGGTGCCCTCCGGCAGCACCACCCGGCGCCGGTCCGCGCGCGCCTGCTCCAGCAGCTCGTGCTCGAACATCATCGGCGTGACCCGGCCGCTGCGGGCGACGGAGACCCGGTCGAGGAGGGCGGCGGTGTCGACGTGGCGCTCGAAGAGGCCGAGCGCGGTCTCCGCCTTGCGCGGGGTCGCCGCGTTGAGCCTGCCCTCCAGGGCGAAGAGCTCCGCGGCGGTGGGGAAGGAGCCGCCGGCCACCGAGACGACCGGGGTGCCCGGTGCGAGCCGCGCGGCCAGCGTGAGGATCTCCTCGCCCGGCCGCTCGTCCAGGGTCAGCAGCACCCCGGCGATCGGCGGCGTCCCGGCGCTGTGCGCGGCGAGCGAGCCGATCACCAGGTCCGCCCGGTCCCCGGGTGTCACCACCATGCACCCCGGGGTCAGCGCCTTCAGCAGGTTCGGCAGCATCGCACCGCCGAAGACGAAGTCCAGCGCGTCCCGGGCGAGCCCCGAGTCGTCGCCGAGCAGCACCGTGCCGCCCAGGGCCGCGGTGATCTGGGCGACCGTCGGCGCCGCGAGGGCCGGCTCGTCCGGCAGCACCGAGCAGGGGACCGGCAGGGTCGCGGTGAGGCGTTCCGCGACGACGTCCCGGTCGGCGGGGGCCACCCGGTTCACGATCATGGCGAGCACGTCGCAGCCGAGCCCCGAGTAGGCCCGGTACGCGTTGCGGGTCTCGGCGCGCACCGACTCCGCGTTCTGGTCCTCGCCGCCGACGACCGCGATCACCGAGGCGCCGAACTCGTTGGCCAGCCGCGCGTTCAGCGCCAGTTCGTCGGGGAGCTGGGTCGCGGCGAAGTCGGTGCCGAGGACGAGCACCACCTCGTAGTCGACGGCGACCCGGTGGAAGCGCTCGACCAGCCGGGAGACGAGTTCGTCGGTGCCCTGCTCGGCCTGGATCGCGGACGCCTCGTGGTAGTCCATCCCGTAGACCGTGCCCGGGTCCTGGGAGAGCCGGTAGCGGGCCCGCAGCAGTTCGAACAGCCGGTCGGGATCGTCGTGGACCAGGGGGCGGAAGACCCCGACCCGGTCCACCTGGCGGGTCAGCAGCTCCATGACGCCCAGGTCCACGACCTGGCGGCCGTCCCCCCGGTCGATCCCGGTCACGTACACGCTGCGCGTCACGCGTGCTCTCCCGTCGTCTCTGGTCCGGTATGGTGCCCGGTTCGAGTGGTAATCGCCCGTTTGACGATACCCGTGGGGGCGCAGGGGCCGCCCGCCGGACAACTGCCCCGCGGGGGCGTCACCAGGCCGCCCCCGAGCAGCCGGGAGCGCGAGCCGCGCGCCCGGCGTGGGACACTCGTCGTGACTCACGGTACGGGGGAAGCGGTAGAAGCCCCCGTTCCGGATGCCAAAACGGACGGGCCCAGCGAGCAGGAGACGGAACAGGATGCGCATCGGAGTTCTCACCGCAGGCGGCGACTGCCCCGGCCTGAACGCAGTGATCCGTTCGGTCGTGCACCGGGCCGTCGTCGGCCACGGCGACGAGGTCATCGGCTTCGAGGACGGCTTCAAGGGCCTGCTCGACGGCCACTTCAGGCCCCTCGACCTGAACGCGGTCAGCGGCATCCTCGCCCGCGGCGGCACCATCCTCGGCTCGGCCCGCCTGGAGCGCGCCCGGCTGCGCGAGGCCGCCGAGAACTGCGCCGAGCTGAGCCGCCGTTACGGCATGGACGCGCTGATCCCGATCGGCGGCGAGGGCACGCTCACCGCCGCCCGGATGCTCGCGGACGCCGGAATGCCCGTCGTCGGCGTCCCGAAGACCATCGACAACGACATCTCCTCCACCGACCGCACGTTCGGCTTCGACACCGCCGTGGGCGTCGCGACCGAGGCCATAGACCGTCTGAAGACCACCGCCGAGTCCCACCAGCGCGTGATGGTGGTCGAGGTGATGGGCCGCCACGCGGGCTGGATCGCGCTGGAGTCCGGCATGGCCGGCGGCGCGCACGGCATCTGCCTCCCCGAGCGCAAGTTCGAGGTGGACGACCTGGTCAAGATGGTCGAGGAGCGCTTCGCGCGCGGCAAGAAGTTCGCCGTCATCTGCGTCGCCGAGGGCGCGCACCCGGCCGAGGGCTCCATGCCGTACGCCAAGGGCGAGATCGACCAGTTCGGACACGAGCGGTTCCAGGGCATCGGCAACCGCCTGGCCGTCGAGCTGGAGAAGCGGCTCGGCAAGGAGGCCCGCCCGGTCATCCTCGGCCACGTCCAGCGCGGTGGCACGCCGACCGCGTACGACCGCGTCCTCGCCACCCGCTTCGGCTGGCACGCCGTGGAGGCGGCCCACCGCGGCGACTTCGGCCGGATGACCGCGCTGCGCGGCAACGACATCGTGATGGTCCCGCTCGCCGAGGCGATCACCCAGCTCAAGACGGTCCCGCTGGACCGGATGCACGAGGCCGAGTCGGTCTTCTGAGCCCGTCGCGCGGGAGGGCCGCGGTCTTCAGGCGAGCCCCGCTACGCCGGAGGGCCGCGGTCTTCACGCCCGGGGCCCCCTCCCGTTGTGCCTGAGGCCGCGGTCTTCACGCCCAGGGCCCCCTCCCGTCACGCCGAAGGGCCGGCCGTCTCCCAGAACCGCGGCACGATCCCGGTGAGGAAGGCCCGGCCCTCCTCGCCGGTGTTGCCCGGCCGGTCCGTGCCCGCGCTGCTCCAGCTCAGCGTGGAGACCATCAGCGCCTGGTAGTCGCCGTGCAGCCGCTCCAGGACCTCCTGGAGGCGGTGCCGGTCCACCGGCACCAGCTTGCCCACCGGCCGGGTGTACGCCTGCCACCGCGTCGTCACCGCGCTGCGCAGCAGGCCCGCCAGCTCCTCCTCGCGTCCGGTCGCGGTCACGAAGTCCGCGGGCGTCAGGCCCAGCGCCTCGCTCAGCGCGGCGGACTGGCGCTCGTTGCCCCGCCACCGCCCCGACTCCTCCATCCGCAGATACGCGGAGGTGGCCATCCCCACCCGGGCGGCCAGCTCGTCCGGCGACAGCTCCCGGGAGACCCGGTGTTCGCGCAGACTGCGCGCGGCCGTCAGCAGCTCGCCCGGGGCGCACCACAGCACCCCGGCCAGTGCGGTGAGTTCGTACTCCGAGGGGAACGCGAGCCCGCGCTCCCAGGCGGCCACCGTCTCGGCGGTGATCCGCAGTCCGTACTGAGCGCCGAGGCCGTAGGCGACGTGGCCGGGAGCCATACCCAGGGCCTCGCGGAGTCTTCGCGCGGCGGGAGCGTTGAAAGGCGGAGAGGGGTGCACGGGGACACCGTAAGGAGGCGGGGGCTCCGCTGACTACGGTGTGTTCGCCCGAGAACACACCTCAGAGGAAGGTCCTAGGTACAAAAGCCGCACGGCGGGACCGGTCGCCCCTTCAGTGCCCCTCCGGCCGCCCCGGCTCAGCGTCCCTCCGGCCGCCACCGGTAGTGCAGCTCGGGCCGCCCCACCTGCCCGTACTGCGGACTGCGCACCGCCCGCCCCACCGTCACCAGGTGCTCCAGATAGCGGCGCGCGGTGATGCGCGAGATCCCCAGCTCCAGGCCCGCCGTCGAGGCGCTGAGCCCGTCCGGGGCCGCCCGCAGCGCCCCGGTGACGGCTTCGAGGGTCGGCGCGCTCAGCCCCTTGGGCAGCCGGGCCGGCTCCGGGGCGCGCAGCGCGGCGAGCGCCCGGTCCACCTCGTCCTGCCCGCTCGCCTCACCGGCCGCCGCCCGGAACTCCGCGTACCGCACGAGCCGGTCCCGCAGCGTGGCGAAGGTGAACGGTTTCAGGACGTACTGCACGACACCCAGCGAGACGCCCTCCCGGACCACGCCCAGGTCGCGGGCGGACGTCACCGCGATCACGTCCGCCGAGTGCCCGGCCGCCCGCAGCGAGCGCAGCAGCTGGAGCCCGTGCCCGTCGGGCAGGTAGAGGTCGAGGAGCAGCAGATCGACCGGGGTGCGCTCCAGCGCCCGTACGGCCTCGGCGCGCGAGTGCGCCACGGCGGCCACGGCGAAGCCCGGCACCCGGCCCACGTACAGCTGATGGGCGTCGGCCGCCACGGGGTCGTCCTCCACGACCAGGACCCGGATCATGCCCGCGCCCCCGCTGTCAGCGGCAGCCGCACGGTGAACTCCGCGCCCCCGTCGGCGCCCCGCTCCAGCGCCACCGTCCCGCCGCTCCGGTGCGCGGCCTGGCGGACCAGGGCCAGGCCGAGGCCGCGCCCCGCGCCGTGCG
>NZ_JAAGNI010000021.1 GCF_010550605.1 Streptomyces sp. SID9727 | reverse complement strand
CCCGTTCGCACGCGGTGAGCAGCGCGGCGGCGAGGCGGCGCGGGTCGACCTGGTGGTCGCCGTCCACCCGGAGGCCGCCGCGCACGCCCGGCGCGAGCATCGGTTCCAGGCGGCGGCACTCGCGCCCGGTCAGCCACTCCGACTCCAGGCCCGAGCGGCGTTGCAGCTCGTGGAGTTCGCGCAGATGGGCGCGGTCGTCGGCGTCGAGCGCGACGGCCAGGGTGCCGCAGGCGCGGAAGCCGATGTCCTGCCCGCTCGCCTCCTCCAGTTCGGCCGCGAACGACGGATAGCGCCGGGCGGAGGCGAGGTTCAGCCCGAGCAGCGTCTCCTCGCCGTAGTGCAGTTCGGTGACGGCGGCCAGCATCCCGGCCGCCACCCGGGCCGCTCCGCCGCCCGGCTCCGGGTCGGCGAGCGCGGTGGACAGGCCGCGCCGCGCGGCCCGCCAGGCGGTCACCAGACCGATGACGCCGCCCCCGATGACGAGGACGTCGGACCCTTCGGTGGGATGGGTGCGCATGGGCGTCCAGCCCCTCCCTTCGCCGGC
The DNA here is from genome assembly GCF_010550605.1 of Streptomyces sp. SID9727. Taxonomy (GTDB): domain Bacteria; phylum Actinomycetota; class Actinomycetes; order Streptomycetales; family Streptomycetaceae; genus Streptomyces. The sequence goes on along the minus strand of NZ_JAAGNI010000021.1, from coordinate 791 downwards.
ATGACCCGGATCAGGTTCGTACGGTCGGAGGCCGCCAGCCTCCCTCTCAGCCCGGTGCGCCCGGGCTCCCGCGTGTCTTGTCGGTGGCCACCCTAAACCCCGTCCCCCGGGGCCGGACGGGGCACCCTTTCCTGACGCCCGGTCAGCTACGTAAGGTGGACGGGTGAGCGAGCAGCAGCGGGCAGAACGGACGGAACGCCGGGTCGTCGTCGCGGGCGCGGGCATGGCGGGTGTGCAGACCGCCGTCGCCCTGCGGGAACAGGGCTTCACCGGCCCCGTCACCCTGATCGGCGCCGAACCCCACCAGCCCTACGACCGGCCCCCGCTGTCCAAGGCGGTGCTGCTCGGCAAGGCCGAGGAATCCGCCTTCGACATCGACTTCGAGGCGCTGGGCATCGCCCTGCGCCTGGGCTGCGAGGTCACCGGGGTGCGCGCCGGCGCCCACGAACTGGATACCTCCGACGGCCCGGTCCCCTATGACGTCCTGGTCCTCGCCACCGGCGCCGAACCCGTCGCCCTGCCCGGCTCCGACGGCGTCCCCGGCGTCCACCTGCTGCGCACCCTCGACGACGCGGCCCGGCTGCGTCCCGTCCTCGAAGCGGGGCACCCCGTCGTGGTCGTCGGAGCGGGCTGGATCGGCGCCGAGTTCGCCACCGCCGCCCGCGCCGCCGGCTGCGAGGTCACCGTCGTGGAGGCCGCGGACCGCCCCCTGGCCGGCGCCCTGCCCGCCGAGGTCGCCGCCCCGATGGCCGCCTGGTACGCGGAGAGCGGCGCCCGGCTCCTCACCGGCG
>NZ_JAAGNI010000008.1 GCF_010550605.1 Streptomyces sp. SID9727 | reverse complement strand
CCGAACGTGAGGCGCGGGCCCGGGCCACCTCGCCCGCCCCGGCCCCCGTGCCGGCGGGCCCGCGCACGGGCTCGTCGTCCTCCGGCGGCGCCGCCCTGGCCCTGCTGCTCGTCCTGGTCGCCGTGGCGGGGCTGCTGGCGTGGCAGCCCTGGGAGAAGACGGACGGCGGTTCGGCGTCGGGCAGCGGCGCGTCCGGCTCCGTCACCTCGGGCACCGGCCTCGACACGCACACGGACGACAGCGCGAGCGCCGACACGGACACGTCGGGCAGCGGCGGCGGCTCGACGGACACCGACACCGAAACGGAGGCCCCGACCCCGACCCCCACACCGACCCCCACGCCCACCATGGACTCCACCGACCGCGCCTTCGCCGCCGTGCACGCGGGCGACTGCCTCAACGTGTACAACGACGGCTACGACCACATGAGCGCGAGCCGCCCGATCCGGGTGAAGTGCGCCGCCTCGAACGCGTACATGCACGTCAACCGGGTGAGCACCCGCGCCGGCGCGTCGAGTTCCTGCGATACGGGGGCGGGTTTCACCTGGTGGAGCCGGTCGGGCGACGACGGGATCACGCGGACGCTGTGCCTGGACCGGGTGTACAGGGCGGGCCAGTGCTTCCCGGCCGACGTCAACGGGGAGACCAACGCGGACCTGACGGTGGTCTGGCGCTGCAACGCCTCGAAGGTGCCCAGGGCGGGCCAGTCGATCCTGCGGATCACCGGCTTCTACCGGGCCCCGAAGCAGGGCCAGAACTGGACCTGCCCGGCGGGGCCCGGCGAGCGGTTCTGGTACTGGCAGGTCAACCAGGGCCGCAGCATCATCTGCGCCTCGGCGGCCTGACCCGTACCCGTGACTCGTGCGCGTACGCGTACGCGTACGGCTAGATGACCAGGCTGAGCAGCGCCGCGACGGCGAACCCGGCGACCGACAGGACGGTTTCGAGCACGGTCCAGGACTTCAGGGTGTCGCGTTCGGAGATGCCGAAGTACTTCGACACCATCCAGAAGCCGCCGTCGTTGACGTGCGAGGCGATGATCGAGCCGGCCGAGATCGCCATGATGACCAGTGCGAGATGCGCCTGCGAGAAGCCCTGGTTCTCCACGAGCGGGACCACGATGCCGGCGGTGGTGACGATGGCGACCGTGGCCGAGCCCTGGGCGATGCGCAGCACGGCCGAGATCAGCCAGGCGAGCAGGATGACGGGCAGGCCGACGTCGTTGAAGGTGTCGGCGAGCGCGTCCGCGATGCCGCTGCCCTTGAGCACGGCGCCGAAGATGCCGCCCGCGCCGACGACGAGCAGGATGTTCCCGACCGGCTTCAGCGAGGAAGTGGACACCGACTCCAGGGACTTGCGGGACCAGCCGCGCCGGATGCCGAGCAGGTAGTACGCGAGGAGCAGCGCGATCGTCAGGGCGACGAAGGGGTTGCCGAAGAACTCGATGACCGAGCGGCCCGTCGAGGGGTCCATCGCGATCGAGGAGAACGTGGCGGCGAGGATCAGGATCAGCGGGGTGCCGATGATGGCGAGCACCGTGGAGAGCGCGACCGGCTCCTCGCGCGGCGCGACCCCGGCGGCCCGCTGCTCGGCGACGACGGCGGCCTTCGCCTCCTCGGCGGCCTCGACCATGTCCTGCGGGACGTCCACGAAGATCCGCTTGCCGATCCAGGCGGCGTAGCCCCAGGCGGCGAGCACGGACGGGATGCCGACTAGGGCGCCCATCAGGATGACCCAGCCGAGCGAGACGTGGAAGAGGCCGGCGGCGGCGACCGGTCCGGGGTGCGGCGGCAGGAAGGCGTGGGTCATGGAGAGACCCGCGAGGAGCGGCATGGAGTACAGCAGGATCGATTTGCCGGACCGCTTGGCGGCGGCGTAGACGATCGGCGCGAGGACGAAGATGCCGACGTCGAAGAAGACCGGGATGCCGAAGATCAGACCGGTCAGGCCCATCGCGAGCGGGGCGCGCTTCTCGCCGAAGAGCCGCAGCAGCCGGGCGCTCAGCACCTCGGCTCCGCCGGAGACCTCCAGGATCGCGCCGAGCATCGTGCCGAGGCCGATGATGATCGCGACATGGCCGAGGATGCCGCCCATGCCGGATTCGATGACGGAGACGGCGGCGGACTTCTGCACGGTGCCGAAGAGTTCGGTCACGGAGAGCCCGGCGCCCAGGCCGACGGCTATGGAGACGGCGAGCAGCGCGACGAACGGCTGGAGCCTGACCTTGATGATCAGGAAGAGGAGGAGCGCGATACCGAGGACGGCGACGGTCAGCAGCCCGGCGGTGCCGTCGATGAGGAGGAGGAGTCCACCGGTGTGGGGTGGCGTCTCGGCGGGGGCGGGGCCTGCGGCGAGCTGCATGGGTAACTCCGTTGTTGGTCCATGTCGGGGATGTGTCAGACACCCCCGGGGCAGGGGGGACCGCGGCACGGCGCGAAGGGTGTGCGCGCCGTGCCGGGCGGGGTGCGGATTACGGGGATGGCTCAGCCCAGGACGGCGAGGGCGTCGATCTCGATGAGCAGGCCCTTCGGGAGGCCGACGTAGACCGTGGTGCGCGCGGCCGGGGCCTCCTTGAGGTCCTGCTCGGCGAAGTACGCGTTGTAGATCTCGTTCATCTCGGCGAAGTGGTCCACGTCCGTGAGGTAGACGCGCATCATCATCACGTCGTCCCAGCTCGCGCCGCCCTCCTCCAGGATCGCCTTGACGTTGGCGAAGGTCTGGAGGGTCTGCTCGCGCAGGGTGGGGCCCGCCGGGGTGGGCGCCTGGCCCTCGACGGCGGGCAGGAAGCCGACCTGGCCGGCGACCTGGAGGATGTTGCCCTTGCGCACGCCGTGCGAGAACTTCGCGGGCGGGGTGGTGTGGGTGCTGGGGGTGAGCGCGGTCTTCTCGGTCATGGCGGATCAGGCTTTCTTGGGTCGGTTGCTGCCGGAGTACTCCCGGCTGATGGTGTCGGCGGTCCGACGGACCAGGGGGAGCAGGGTGAGGAGTTCCTCGGCCGTGACGACCACGTTCGGCGCGGAGACCGACATCGCCGCGACGACGCGCCCGTCGGCCCCGCGAATGGGGGCGCCGACGCAGTTGATGGACTCCTCGTGGCCACCGAGGTCGGTGGCCCAGCCCTGTTCGCGTACGGCGGCGAGCTCCTTGAGGAACGCGGCGGCGCCGGGCGTCGAACGGGCCGTGTACATGGGGTAGTCGAGCTTGTCCGCGACGGCCCGCCGCTCGGCCTCGCTGAGGTCGGCGAGGAGCAGCTTGGCCACGGCGGCGACGGTGATCGCGACGGGCTTGCCGATCCGCGAGTACATCCGGACCGGGTAGCGGCTCTCGACCTTGTCGATGTAGAGGACCTCGTTCTCCTCGTACACGGCGAGGTGGACGGTGTGCCCGCACAGCTCGTTCAGCTCGGCGAGGTGCGGGTGGGCGATCTCGCGCACGTCGAGGTTCTCCACGGCCTCCTGCGCGAGCGCGAACAGCCGGGCGCCGAGCCGGTAGCGCTGGTCCTGCTGCCGGTAGACGAGCCCGTGCTCGTGGAGCGTACGGAGCAGGCGCAGCGCGGTGGACTTGTGGACGCCGAGGCGGTCGGCGACCTGCCCGAGGTCGGCGGGCCCCTGGGCGAGGAGCGGCAGGATGCTCAGCGCGCGGTCGACGGTCTGGCTCATGGCGTACGTACCTCCGTGTCGTCCCCCGTCCACCCGGGGCCGAGACGCAGTCTCCCCCACGCGTCCTCGTCCAGTGCCGCGAGCCGGTCGGCGTGCTCGCGGGCGGGGGGCGCGGTGAGGTCGCCGGGGACGGTGAGGACGGCGGCGGCCAGGAGGTGGCCGTGGCGGGCGCGCGTAAGGACGGGGAGTCCGCGGAGGGTGGCGGACAGGAACCCGGCGGCGAAGGCGTCGCCGGCACCGACGGGGGCGACGACGTCGACGCGGAGCGCGGGGACGTGGGTGACCTCATCGGCCCCGCCGGCGTCCGAGGCGCGGGCGCCCGGGCGGAGCCCCGGTTCACGGGAGAACACCGTCACACCGTCGGCGCCCCGCTTCACGACCACCACCCCCGGCTCCGGCAGGGCCTCCCGGATCGCGGCGGCGCCCACGACGCCCCACGCCTCCTCCGCCTCGTCCTCCCCCACGAACACCACGTCCGCCCGCCGCGCCAGCTCCAGCAGCACCGCGGGGGACTCCCCGCGCCACAGCCCCGGCCGGTGGTTCACGTCGAACGAGACCAGCGGCCGCCCCGCCCGGGGAGCGGTCAGCTCGTGGAGCAGCGCCAGGCAGTCCGCCGACAGCGCGGCGGTGATCCCCGACAGGTGGAGGATCCGCGCGGCGGGCAGCGCGTCGCACGGCACCGTCTCGGGCGACATCGCGGACGCCGCGGACCCGGCACGGTAGTACGCCACCTCGTGGACGTCCGTGGCCCGGTCCGTGGCCGTGCGGAAGTAGATCCCGGTCGGCCGGTCGGGGTCGCGCCGCACGAAGGACGTGTCCACGCCGTACGCGGCGACCGCCTCCACGAGGTGGTCGCCGAAGCCGTCCGCCCCGACCCGGCTCACCCAGGCCGCCCGGTGCCCGGCCGCCGCCAGCGCGCAGGCGACGTTGGACTCGGCGCCGCCGATGCCCCGGTCGAAGGACGGCACGTCGGCGAGGCGCCCGGGCCGCGAGGGCAGGAACGTCACCATGGACTCACCGAGGCACACGACGTCGGCGGGCGTGGTTCCGGACACGCGGGGCTCCTCAGCAGTCGGGCGGCGGCACCGGCACTCACCATTGACCGGGCGTCGGCTCGGATGTTAGACAGCCTTGAGCGATATACGCAATGGGTGTTGCATATGTTGCAATCAGATCGCTGACCGGACCGAGGAGACCCCATGGCCGCCGCGCCCCACGTGACCGCTCTCGCCGACGAACCGGTCGACCACCGGTTCAAGGGCCTCCCGCCCGACGCCGAGGGCCTGACCGTCGGCGCCCTGGCCGCCGAGCGCCGCAATCTCTTCGAGGGCGGGTTCACCACCCCCGTGCTCGCCCTGTCCGCCGAGTCGGTCGAGCACAACCTCGCGCTCCTGGAGACGTACGCGGAACGCCACGGTCTCGCGTTCGCCCCGCACGGCAAGACGTCGATGTCCCCGCAGCTCTTCGCCCGCCAGCTGGAGCACGGCGCCTGGGGCATCACGGCCGCCGTTCCCCACCAGGCACGCGTCTACCGTGCGTTCGGGATCGGCCGGATCTTCCTCGCCAACGAGCTGGTCGACGCCGCCGCGCTGCGCTGGCTCGCGGGCGAGCTGGACGCCGACCCGGACTTCTCCTTCGTCTGCTACGTGGACTCCGTGCGCGGGGTCGAGCTGATGGACGAGGCCCTGCGCGCGGCGGGAGCGTCCCGCCCGGTCGACGTCGTCGTGGAGCTGGGCGCGGGCGAGGGAGCGCGCACCGGCGCCCGGACCGAGGCGGACTGCGCGGCCGTGGCGGACGCGGTGGCCGGGGCGCCGGCCCTGCGCCTGGT